>NZ_JAFLWG010000021.1:0-52844 GCF_017316315.1 Enterococcus sp. DIV1298c
CTGTAATAATATATGGAATCTTATTATTCTTATATAGATTATAGGCAACATTTCCATCAGTGAATAAGGTGTGTGCATGGACTATGCTAAATTTCGTTGGATCGTATACTCCAAGTAAAGCATCTAAAATTTTGTTGGATTTTATTTTGTAAAAAAAACGATCATATGGATTAAAGCACTCTATAACTCTGATATTATCATTCATCATCTGAGGTTTTGCTAGATGACTTTTGCCAATTCCTACCGCTGCAAAAACTTTGTTGTCATAATTTTGATCTAACCTTGTAATCAACTCATTATACAAATTAGAATATATATAATTATTACATATATGAAGAATTTTTTTCATTTTATCTAATCCTTTTTTAGAAAAAAAGAAATTTTTATCTCTTATTTTCAACTTTTGATTTTAAAAAATAGATTTATCTAGTTAAGCTAAATGACTCGGTAAATTCAATTCACCGAGTCATTTATCGCTTATTACTATAACAGAGAATAGTAGCAAAGTTAACTCTTTGACCCTAGTATAAAAATATTACTACGTTTATAACTATATCGACTAAAGTTTCCAATATAAATAGTTTTCTTTTTCCAAATCATTAATAGAAAACAAGTTTTTTACATCAATCAATACTTTGGATTCCGTATCTGCAAAATATTCACTAATTTTATTCAACGTTAAGTTTTTGAATTCTTTATGTCCTACAGCAAATACTAATGCATCTTGATTAGTTAGCGAACTTAGTTCTACTACTTTCACCCCATATTCTGAATATGCTTCATCAGAATCAACCCACGGATCAACAATCTGCGGTTCGATTTCATACTCTCTTAAACGTTTAATAATATCAATTACTTTTGAATTTCTTAAATCAGGACAATCTTCTTTAAACGTCAGTCCTAAAATAGTTACTTTTGAATTTTTCACTGGTTTTCCGGTTGATACTAATTTTTTAATAATTGCGTCAGCAACAAACTCGCCCATTGAATCATTCACTTTTCTTCCAGCAGATATGATTTGTGAAGTATAACCTAGATTCTCTGCCTGATATATAAAATAATAAGGATCGACGCCAATACAATGGCCCCCAACTAATCCAGGTCTAAAACCTAATGCGTTCCATTTTGTATTCATAGCATCTATTACTTCATTTGTGTTAATCCCCATCTTATCAAAAGCAATAGCTAATTCATTTACGAAGGCAATATTAATATCTCTTTGCGAATTTTCTACAACTTTAGCTGCTTCGGCAACTTTTATGGATGAAACTTCATGAACACCAGCTTTGATAACAATTTGGTAAACATTGCTGATTTCTTTCAAAGACTCTTCTGTAGTTGCTGAAACGATTTTGATGATATTTTCAAGAGTGTGAACTTTATCCCCTGGATTAATTCTTTCAGGTGAATAACCAACCTCAAAATCCACACCACAAGTTAATCCTGATTCTTTTTCTAAAATAGGAATACAAATTTCTTCAGTTGCTCCCGGATAAACAGTGGACTCATAAACTACTATAGAGCCACGTGTCAGATTTTTACCTAGTATCTCACTTGCACCAATAATTGGTTTGAGATTGGGTGTTTTATCTTGATTTATTGGCGTAGGAACAGCAACGATATGGAATTTTGCTGATTTTAAATCTTCTGCATCATTGGTGAATTCTACTGTAGTTTTTTGAATTTCATCATCCCCGACTTCATGGGTTGCATCAATACCATTTTTATACTCTTCGATTTTCTTCGAATTCAAATCAAATCCTACTACATTAATTTTTTTTGCAAAAGCTACAGCAATTGGCATCCCAACGTAACCTAATCCAATTAAGCTCAATTTTTCCTCTTTGTTTACTAATTTTTCATATAGTGTCATAGTCGATAATCTCCATTTTTTTATTTTCAATTATATTGATAAGCTTTTGAGTGAGTAAATCATAATCATATTCAAGCACTGCATTTCTTGAATTAATCCCCATTTCAACCATAGCTGAGCTATTAATTATTTTTTTTAAATTAAAAATGACTTGATCAATTTCTTGTTTTTCACACATTTCTCCACAAGAATATCTTTCTATAACGCTATAGTTTGTCGTATAAGTTTGTAAAATCGGTTTGCCGGCTGCTAAATATTCAAATAATTTATTTTGACTCTGCCCATATTTATCTAGTATCGTACTTTGGTTGTGCAATAGATTTATATCTGCTTGAGATAAAATTGACGGAATATACTTTTTTTCTACTTTCCCCATATATAGTGCATTAGTAATATTTTCATCAATTATCCTTTGTTTTATCTTACTTACTTCATCGCCTGAACCATATATTAAAAAACGAACGTTATTATTTTCTTTGTTTAATTTTTTTGCCACATCCAAGATGAAATCAAGATTATTGACTTTCCTAATAGATCCAGTATAAACAATATTTATATAGTTTCTATCTGAAAGAAGATTATCCTTATATACATTATGCTTAATATTTTTATCAAAGTCTTTCAAAATAACACCATTATTTATATGAAAAAATTTAGATGCTGGCAGGTTGCTCCATCCCTGATCCGTTACATAATCATATCCGCCTTCCCAGGTCATAATCACCTTATCTGAATTTTTATAAATCCATTTTTCTCCCTGATAAAGCATACGTATGACAGGATTATTCTTTGTTAATTTACTGTACGCAACGATACTCTCTGGCCATAGGTCTCTTACTTCAGAGATGCACTCCACTCCAAAAAATTTAGCAAGTCTTATCCCAGCAACTAGAGTTAATGGATGAACACTTGAAGCATATATAACATCTGGTTTAGGAATATCTAAGTCTATTTTTCTTAGACCCATTATCCCCTGATAAAAATCGACCATATTTTTAATTCTACTGAATCCGTTTGTATCATATTTTGCGCATTTAATAAAAACAAAAGGGATTGACGAAAAATATTTAATTTTATAATGCTCTTCTTGAAAGTATTCTTTATTTGAATTATGAGTTGTTGAAGCACAAAAAACGATAGGATTATATCCATTTTCCTTTAATTTTTGTGCAAACCATAAGTGTCTGCCACCTTCGTTAAAATACATATCTGTTGCATAATGATTTAATATATAAATATTTTTCTTCAAGTCTAATCATCCCAATTCTAATTTCCTTTAAATTTTTCTGTTGTAGCTATGACATCACTCTGAGCGATACCTTCTCTTTTCACAACTTTTTTAACCGTATACAAAATTATTATAACGTCTAATTTGAAAGATATTTTATTAATGTAACCTACATCGTATGCAAACTTTTCATCCCAGCTAATTGCATTTCTACCCTTGACTTGCGCTAATCCAGTCAATCCTGGTCGTACGCTATGTCTCCTCCTTTGTTCCTCATTATATAATGGTAAATACTCAACTAATAATGGTCTTGGACCCACAAACGACATATCTCCTTTTAAGATATTCCAAAGCTCAGGAAGTTCATCTAAACTGGTTGCTCTTAATAGTTGCCCAAACTTTGTTAAACGTACATCATCAGGTAGATAATTGCCGCTTTCATCTTTTTCATCTGTCATTGTACGAAATTTATACATAGAAAAAATAACTTCATCTTTTCCAGGTCTTTCTTGCTTAAAAATTACAGGAGAGCCTAATTTAAACTTTACTAGCAGGGCTACGAATAAAAGTACGGGCGATAAGAGAATCAGCGCAATAGCTGATAAACATATATCTAATGTTCTTTTTCCCCATTTCTGATATAAGCTTTTATTATTCATGATGTAACACTCGCTTTACTGTTTTCACTACTCGATATAAATCTTCATCAGTCATCTTTGTATCAGAGGGTAAACATACACCGGTATTAAACAGTGTTTCAGCAACATTACTACCAACATAGTCATATCCTTCGAAAATCGGTTGTAGATGCATTGGTTTCCATACAGGGCGAGCCTCGATGTTTGCTTTATCAAGTTCATCCATTAACATATTTGTGTCGACATCGGAAAGTAAAATCACACTCAGCCAAAAATTTGGTTTATTCCATTCATTTTCAGGCATGAAAGTAATAGAAGAAATTCCAGAAAGTTCATTTTTGTAAAAGTCATGGATATACTGTTTCTTTTTGATTCGGTCCGACAACACTTTTAGCTGTCCTCTGCCTATCCCTGCCACAATATTGCTCATGCGATAGTTATACCCTATTTCATTATGTTGATAATGTCGTGCTTGTTCTCTCGATTGCGTAGACCAAAATCGAATTTTTTCAATTCGTTCTGGATTATTTGAAACAGCCATTCCTCCACCAGAAGTAGTAATGATTTTATTTCCGTTAAAGGAATAGATACCATATTCGCCAAAGGTACCAGTGTATTGACCTTTATATGTTGTACCTAATGATTCTGCGGCATCTTCGATCAATGTTACTTGATAGTCTTTACAAATTTTCACAATTTTGTCTAAATTTGCAGACAGCCCATATAAATGAACCACAATAACCGCTTTTGTTTCCGGATATTTTTCCAACGCGATTTTAAGTTGTTCAGGGTCCATATTCCATGTTTCATAGTCACTATCAACAAAAACTGGTTTTGCACCTTGGTAGATGATCGGGTTTACAGTGGCAGAAAATGTTAACGATTGACAAATGACAATATCGCCTTTACCTACACCAGCAGCTTTTAATGCCAAATGGATAGCTGCCGTACCTGAAGTCAAGGCAGCAGCATGATCAATCCCTACATACTCAGCTAATTCTTTTTCAAAGTTATTCACATTTGCGCCAAGCGGGGCAACCCAGTTGGTATCAAATGCTTCTTTGACGTATTCTTGTTCATAACCTTCATCACTCATATGTGGTGATGCTAATAGTATTCGTTCATTTTCCATCTTCGTCCCAACTTTCAATTATTTTTGCAGGTACCCCCACACTTTTTGTATTGTTTAGAATATCCTTAACAATCACACTTCCTGCGCCTATAATATTTCCTTGGCCTATCGAGACCTGTGGAATCACTTTTGTACCAACACCAATTTCATTTTTATTACCAACTATCGTGTAACCAGATAAATTTACATTTGGATAAATCGAATTATAGTTTCCTATCTGTGAATCATGGCCTATCGTTGAATGGATATTGAACATATTGAAATCACCAATTGATATATCTGCGGTATACGTCGTATAAGGCATCAAGATATTTCCAATACCTAGTTTCACATTCAATCCTACAATAGCCGTAGGGTCAATCAGATTAGGAAAAGTCAGATTATTATTATCTTTTAATTTCAAAAAAATTTTTTCCTTAATAAGTGGGGAAGCAACCCCTATAAATACAGCAGTTTTTTGTTCTACTCTACTTAATCTATCTATTGTTCCAATCACCGGTATGCCAACAATCTGTTCATCTAAAGTTTTTGCATCATCGACAAATGAAACATCGTCATATTCTGAACTTCTGTTTAATAAGAAGGCAATTTCTTTACCAAATCCTCCAGCTCCAACAATCACTGCTTTCATGATACTCCCCCTATTTATTCGAAGCTCGTGCAAACGCTACAACTTCTTTAGCTAACTGCTTATCCTCATCTGATAAACTATTTACAAACTGCATGACTTCCTGTATCGGATATCCTTTAATATTCCCAACAAAAATCTTCTCATACACTTGTTCATCGTTTCGTTCCTTATCTAACAACAACTCTTCATATAATTTTTCGCCTGGTCGGATCCCTGTTTCAACGATTTCAATTTCTTCTTCTGTATAGCCACTTAACCGAATCATGTTTCGAGCAAGATCTAAGATTTTGACTGGTTCACTCATATCTAGGACGAAGATTTCGCCGCCCTTAGCTAATGCTCCGGATTGGATCACTAATCGGCTTGCTTCTGGGATCGTCATAAAGTAACGGGTCATGCGAAAATCGGTGATCGTGATCGGTCCGCCTTTTGCGATTTGTTCTCGAAACACAGGGATCACGCTCCCACGAGAGCCTAAGACATTCCCAAATCTAACCGCTGAAAATTTTGTACAATTTTCTCCGTTTAAACCTGTAACGATCATTTCTGCAATTCGTTTTGTGGCTCCCATAACGTTTGGTGGATTATTGGCTTTATCTGTGGAAACCATCACAAAATTTTTGACATAAGCTTCTTTAGCTGCTTCGGCAACATTTTTGGTTCCTTTGATATTGTTTTTTACTGCTTCTCTTGGATTGTATTCCATCAATGGCACATGTTTGTGTGCTGCTGCATGGTAGACAATATCTGGTCGATGTTCTTTCATGATATGGAAGATCTTTTCTCGGTCTTGGATATCAGCAATAATTGGAATGATTTCTGTTTCATTATGGGAAGGATCTCCTGATAGTTCGCGATGAATCAAATAAATTGAGTTTTCACCATGACCTAATAAGAGTAATTTTTTGGGTGAAAAAGCAAGCACTTGACGACAAATCTCCGAACCAATAGAGCCTCCCGCTCCGGTAACAAGTATTACTTTTTCTGAGATGTGTGATTTTAATTTATCCAAATCTAATTGGACTTCTTCTCGTCCTAACAAATCAACCACGTCGATTTCTTTTAAACGAGAAACATTGATTTTTCCTGATGCGATTTCTTCAATCGAAGGCATCGTATTCATCTTGACTTCTTTTGTTTCAATCAGGTGGAAAATTTCGCGAATTCTTTTTCGTGGTAAAGAAGGGATTGCGATCGTTACCATATCGATTGACATTTCATCGATCAATCTCGGTAGATCCTTTGTATTTCCAACTACTTTTATCCCTGATAAATACGTTTTGTATTTATTCGGATCATCATCGATAAAACCAACTATTTCCATATCGTTGATGGCTTTTGAACTATTGATACTGTTACTTAAAATACGTCCGCCTTCGCCTGCTCCGATGATCAGTGTTCTATATTTATTGAGTGGTGATCCTTGACGCTGTGCTTTGTGTTCGATATATATACGCCAGAATAGACGACTACTGATGATGAGAAACATCGATAAGACATAAGTTAGTGATTGCAATCTTAAGCTAATTTTTTGCATAAACAAATATTGCACTATAAATGATGAAATAACGGTACAAGTAATGGCTGAAAAAATGGCGGCCATCTCATTTAAATTCGTATATCGATTGATTCGCGTGAATGTTTTGAACAGCATGCCATATCCGATGTAAAAGAGGAGGGATACGCCTAAATTCACGGCTAAATAATCTTGATCGATCCCAACAAATGGTGTCATAAAATAATAGCTTGATAATATAGAAATTCCTAATAATAAACTGTCAACCAACACCAAGATGATGACTTTTCTTTTTCTAGTAAGTTCAAACAACCCTTGCGCCCCCTAAAACACTTTTATACAATAGGTCGAAAATCTTTTGCATATACTTGCTCCCCATTGATGATATCTCTTGTAACTTGATCCATTTCTTCGATAACTGTTGGTCCAAATTTTTTCTCTACGATGCTATAAGCTTTCTCCATATAAAAATCCCGATCTTTTCGACTATGGGCATCTGAGGCGATCATCTGAACGAGACGGTTTTGGACCAGTTCTTCACTTAATTTCTTGATCTGTTTGCCATAAACACCTGCAATACTTGGTGCAGTCAATTGAGCCAAACAGCCCATATTCAAATAAGGTAATAACAAATTGGGGTTTTCTTGGAAACCGCGGTTTCTCTCGGGATGGACAATGATTGGCACAATCCCCATTTGTCTTAATTCATAAAATAAACTTTCTGTGTACTCGGGAATATTATTTGTTGGCAGTTCAGCCAACAAATAACGATCGGTGACATCTGCAAAAAGAATCTTGTCGCTGTTGATTTCGTCGATCAAATTTCTGCTTATTCGGACTTCTTGTCCTTCAAATAAAGTTAATGGGATGGACTGTCGATCGAGTTCTTTTTGCAAGTCTTCGACAGCTACTAAAACATCGGATTTTTCGTTGGAGAAACGTTGGTTGTGATGAGGGGTGCATAAAATGTGGGTGATTCCTTGTCGAACAGCTTCTTCTGCCATGGCAATTGATTCCTTGACCGTTTTTGGGCCATCATCGATACCAGGTAAAATATGACAATGTAAATCAATCATTTCTGCTCACTTCCTCATTAATAATAGTAATAATTGAACTCGGCATTTTTCTTTGCACCATTGTAGACGACACCTAAAATCGTTGCTTGTGCAATCGTTAAAAGTTCTTTTGCTTTGATCAATTCTTGTTTCACTGTTTTCCGTTCGCGTACGACTAAAAGAGTGCCGTCGGTCTTAGCAGCTAAAATTTGGGCATCTGTGACTGTTGCAATGGGTGGTAAATCAAAGATGATCAAATCAAACAATGACTTCAATTGTTCGATCACTTCTTCCATCCGTTTAGAATCAAGTAATTCTGAAGGATTGGGCGGTTTTGGACCACTTGTCATGACCCACATATTTTCCACAGAGCTTTGGTGGTAGTAATTCTCCGCTCTTCCTTCACGATCGCCTAAGAAATTACTTAGTCCATTGACATTTGGCAATTGAAAAGTCAGTGCAACACTGGGCTTTCTCAAATCAGCATCAACGAGCAATACGCGTTTTCCACTGTTTGCAAAAACAACTGCTAAGTTGGCTGCCGTCGTCGATTTTCCTTCACCCGGTCCTGAGGAAGTCACGACCATTGTCTTCAACTCTCGATCGACAGAAGCAAATTGGATATTGGAACGAATCGTCCGATATTGTTCGGAGATCATCGCATTTTTATCTGTAATACTGAGTAATGAAACAGGTAATATAGTGTTCTTCTTCATAAATAGTTCTCCTTATACACGTTTTCGTGAACGACGGCTTTCTCTTTGGTCGTTTGTTTCAATTGTTTCTACTTGTGTCGTCTGAAACATCCGTCCGTTTTCAAGCTCTTTTTTCGTCATTTCATTGACATCTCCAAGGATCGGCAATCCTAGTTCTTCAGTAACGAAACGTTCATCTTTGACTGTTTTGTCCAACAATTCAAGAAGGAAAGCTAGCCCGATCCCAATCATCAATCCTAATAATCCACCGATTGCGACATTCAACATATTGTTTGGCGAAACTGGTGTTGGATTGCTTTGTGCTGCAGAAGTGATCGTTACTTTATTAACATTCAATACGTCTGCTGCTTTTGATTGGAAGACTTGTGCTGTGACATTGGCAATGTCCGTTGCATGATCGGGATTATCGACAGTTGCGACGATTTGGAACATTTGTGAATTTTGTGATTGATTGACACTGATTACTGATTTCAGCTCACCTTTAGTCAGACTTTGTCCATAATTTTGTTCAAGTTCTCGTTGGACATCGTTGATGACGACATCCCCTAAAATCATATCTTTATACGTGTTTATCAACATAACATTTGCGTTGACATCTTGTAGATTGGTATTCGCATTTTCTGCTTTTGACTGAACAATCATCTCAGCAGATGAACTGTACTTAGGTGTGATCAAAAAGAATGTCACGCCTGCAGCCAAAGCAAATCCAGCAAGTGTAGTTGCAAGAATAAGCAACCAACGCTTCCTTAAAATATCAAATAATTCTCCTAGACTAATCGTTTCTTCCATGTTTTCTCCACTTTCTATCGTTAATATCTTTTCTTAACTTTGCGTCTTCTTAATAATTCGCTCAATAACCAGATGATAAAACTACAAATTATGAGCACGATCCCCCATTGAATAAATGTTAAAATGAAATTGGTGAGATACGTAGTTAAAAAATGATAGAGCGACTTAGAATTGATTCCGATACGCTCGACCATTCTGGAAAGGTACACAAAAAGCGGTAACGCTAAAAGCATCAGACCAGCGCCACCAACTGCATAACTTAAATAGCGCAACGCACGATGGAAAAAACGTGTGTCGATAGCAATGATTGCGATCACTAGCAGTGCGGAAACTGTCAGTGTAAAGAAAGTCAATAAGGTCAGCGTTCTCTTGTAGCCCATCACTTGCTTTCCATACGTTAAAAGATAGGGAATCTCAATATATTCACTGTAAGTTTCTATTGCAGATTTCTTCAAATTATCGATGGATTGTTGGGTTTCTGCATTGATTTCATAATCATTTTCTTTCGCATAGTCTTCGATTTTTTTCTGGATCGTTTGATCAACATCTTCTGTCCGTTCAATCATAAAAGGAATGTCGGTGTAGATCGAGCGGATGTAGTGTTCAATATTTGATTGAACGTAGGATTGAGGAACAGCGTCTGCCAATACATCTGCGGGAATATTGCTCCCTCGACCTAAATCGCTGATTCTTTGATTGATTTCTGTGGTGATCGTTTCTGAATAGTTGGCTTCTTCCATGGCTTTTTCCATGAATTGTTGATTGAACAATGTTAGTCTCAATACAACTAAAGTCATGCCGGCAAACAAACTCAAGGAACAGATGAAAGTAAGTACCCAACGGGACCCTTTTTGCATGAATTTTTGCGTACTCATGATTTCCTCCTATTTATTAGGATTGATCAACGGACCGTCAACTAACTCACAGATAACAAAAAGCCGTTCATCCGTCATGCCTAAACTATCAACAGGATAGCATGTATATAGAAGCAGTATTGGTTTATCTTTTTGACTGATCAATTCATTGATTTCCGGATCATCTTTATGACGAATCACCATTTCTTTGACTCGATAACGGTAATTCGCGTAGGTCGTATTCGCTGTTACGATATCATTCGTCTGAATACCGCTCAGTTTACCGAACCCATCAACATTGTGCCCACCGATTAATGAAGTTCCAGTCTCACCTATGTAGACAGAACCCATATATTGTCCGGCACCTTTTCGTAATATCTCATCGGTATCTCCAAAATACAAAGGCACATTCAAATTTAAAGAATCCACAATGATCTCACCGTAGCGTTCGCCACCTCGAGGGTAAGTGATACTACTAGATGGTAATTCATTGTTCTCATCTTTTGCGATATCTTCTTCTTTGACAGCTTCAAAGGTCTGTTCATTTGTTTCAAATGTTGGTACATCTGAAAGTAAAAATAAATTGATAGAAGAAGTGGCAAAATGAATGACAGGTCGCCCTATGACGTACATAAGAGAATAGCCTACTGCCAAAAAAAAGACAGGGGCAAAGAGCATTGCCCCTAATCTCTTCAGCAGTTTACGCTTTTTACGCAATTTTCGTTTTTCTTCCTACTACAACCGCACCTGCTGCGACTAATAGTAATGACGTAATTGCTAATGCACTAGCGATATAGTTACCGCCTGTTTGTTTGATTGGAGAGCTAGTGCTAAACGCTGGTGATGTAGTACCATCAGCATTTTTTGCACCGATTTGAATATTGCCACCATTCCAACTTAGTATAACTAACCCTAACGCGTCAGCAACTCTCGTCACCTCTCGTTGGATCTGCATGATGATGTCCCGCGGTAAAGCACGGATCAAATCATCAAGCGTATTGATTCCTGTCATATCTATCGTCACTGAACTTAATAGATTACGCACGTTCTGAATTCCAGTAACGGCTGTTTCTACTTGTGCATCCGTTAAATCATTTTGTTTCAAGTGATTTTCGGCTTGTGTAATGTACGTATCAGGGACAGTAAAATCTTTTCCTTGAATAGTTACAGGTGCTTTCAACAAGTCTAGGATCTGTTGCTCATTCGCAGAAATCGCGCCAGCGGCATCTACAGGTACAGTGAACAATAATGCAGTGAAAAATACAACTAAATATCCGACAAACTTTTTCATCCATTCGACCTCCTTTGCATTGAATTGTGAAAACATTGAATCTTGTAAAAAAACATAGGAAATAACATTATTCTTTATATTTCCTACAGCACTTATACTATCACATAGAATTATATGACACAATTTATATCCCTTGCTTTAACTGATGTTTTTCTGAGGCAATCTACCGCTGAATACGGGGCTCTTGGCAAGAATGAAACTAGTTGAATCAATAACTGATACATCATGAGAATAAACTATATCGATATAACCTTTTATAGGACACTCATTTAACTCGCAGTGTTAGGTTTATTACCTAACACTTGCAAGTGAGTTATCTAACACTAAGCTTGGTTCTGCATTTAGTTGATAATTTGCGAGATGCCCTTTTCGCCATTCGATGGAAGCCGCTGCACCGATCATGGCAGCATTGTCGCCGCAAAGACGTAATGGTGGTACGATCAATTCCAAATCGGGTAGCTCAGTTGCCAAGTTTTCTTTCAAACTTTTTCTTAATCCTTGATTGGCAGCCACTCCGCCTGCGAGGATCAATTGCTTCACCGGATAGGTTTTGCACGCTCGGACGGTTTTAGTTACCAACACGTCAACGACGCTTGCTTGAAAGCTTGCGGCTAGATCCGCTCGGTCTAATTCTTCCCCTCGTTGTTCTGCATTATGCACTAAATTAATGAATGCACTTTTTAAGCCACTAAAGCTAAAATCAAAATTATCTTCACGGATCATTGCCCGAGGGAAGTTGTAGGTATCTTTGCCTTGATAAGCCAATTCATCGATTTCTTTTCCACTCGGATAGGTCAATCCTAATACACGTCCTACTTTGTCATAGGCTTCCCCAGCGGCATCATCTCTTGTCTCACCGATGATCTCATAAGCGCCGTCTTCTTCCATATAAACTAACTCCGTATGGCCGCCACTGACCAACAATGCCATCAATGGAAATTCATATTCTTTTTCAAAACGAGCAGAGTAAATATGTCCTGCCATATGATTGACTGGAATCAAGGGTAAGTGATTTGCCCAGGCAAAGGCTTTTGCTGCCGAGATTCCAATAAGTAAGGAGCCGACAAGTCCTGGTCCTTGTGTGACAGCGACTGCTGTGAGTTGTTCCGCTGTCACTCCCGCCTCAACTAATGCTTCTTCAAGACATAAAGTGATCTGCTCTACGTGATGCCGACTAGCAACTTCAGGGACGATCCCCCCAAAACGTTTATGACTATTGATTTGTGAGGCAACGATATTTGATAAGATCTCTTGTCCATCTTTGACAACAGCTACGCTGGTTTCATCGCAACTTGATTCGATTGCTAGAATCAGTTCTGTTTGTTTTTCATTCAATGTTTCATCGCCTCCGTTTTTAGCTTTGTACACATGATGACTGCATCTTCATCTGGCTCATGATAATAGGCCTTGCGTTTGCCTACTTGGCGAAATTTTTCTGACTCATAAAGATGTTGTGCGGCGACATTTGACTGACGTACTTCTAAAAAGACGCTATAGGCTTGGTTTGCTTTTTCTCGCTGAAGCATTTCTTGTAATAATCTCCTTGCGATACCTTTTTGTTGTTCAGTCGTCAAAACTGCGAGATTCGTCACTTCTACTTCATCAAGCACTCTGGTATATCCAAGAAAGCCAATGATTTTGTTCTCTTCGCGAACCACTAAGTAATTGGTTTGTGGTTGTTGGATATCGGTCAAAAATTGTTCTTTTGTCCAAGGCGAACCAGTTGAGAAAGCATCTTCGCTGAGTTGCCAAAGCTCGTATGCTAATTGTTCATCCTTGAAAGCTGTTTTTTCTTCAATCACTTTTTTTCACTCTTCTTTTAATATTTTTACCATGTCCAAGGCGTCTTCATTATTTTCGGTATAATACCCTTTTTTTACTTTCCTCGATTGAAAGCCTATTTTTCGATATAAACGTTGGGCATTCTGGTTGCTGATCCGTACTTCTAAGGACATTGTTTCACATTGATTATTGCGTGCAAATCTCTCGATCTCATTGATCAAATAGGTTCCGATTCGTTGCCGTTGATAGCTAGGACTGACCGCAATATTCGTGAGATGACAATCTAGTCCTAATATTCTAGAACCAACAAAACCGAATAATTTTTCTTTGTCGAATATCCCTAAATACAAAGTCAAGAATGGAGAAGTCAATTCGGAGATAAACGCCGTTTTTGTCCAAGGTAGTTCACCGAAATAGACTTCGCGTTCGATGCTTAACAGCTCTTTGACGTCATCGACTGTCAGTTCTCTTAATTGGTACTCTTTCTCACCAACAGTGATCGTTTTCGGTGGATAATCCTCTTTTTCTTTAAGCATCGTCCGTATATAGGCTTTAAATTTTTTCAACATAGCTTTCTTCTCCTGGCGTATGTGTCTCTAGCCACTTTTCTTCTGCTTCCACTCGTTTTAAGTAACGTGGTAAAAAGGCTTGGATATCGCTGACCGGATGGCTTGAAGCACCTAATTGCGCAACGACGACACCACTAGGAATATCCCAAAGTGGCAAAGTATTACGTTTGGCAGACGGGATTGATTCTGCGATTTCCGACTCAAATTTGTGGCAATCACTACCGACAAAAGTGATCGCTCCATCCATTTGTTTTAATTTCTCCGCTAATTCCGCAAAAGAGATATGGGTGTCTTCTAGAAGTGTTTCCAGTTTCCCATGATGCCAACGATAGGCACCTGCGTAAACATTCTTTCTTCTTGCATCAAACATCGGTACGATGATTCCGTCGATCCCCACACAATTTGCTGCAAGTACGGCAAGGCTGGAAACCCCAACCAATTCTTTATTTAATGTGTAAGCTAATGTCTTAGCAGTTGTTACCCCGATTCTCAATCCTGTATAAGATCCTGGACCGCTTGACACAGCAACTCGGTCGATTTGTTCTGGTGTCAGTTGGCAATCTGAGATCAATTGATCCAGCGCTGGCATCAAGGTTAGACTATGGTTTTTCTTTTTATTTACTTGGATTTGACCTAACACCGTTTGGTCTTCAATCACGCCAATCGTTAAGGTTTGATTTGCTGTATCGATCCCTAATGTAATCATTTGACCGTTCCCTTCTGCTACTCTAATATCGCTTTTCATTGTAGCATACTTCCAGAGAAAAAAGGGAAGGAAAAATCAAGTTTGGCTTATGCCGCAGTTGAAATTTCATCCCTTTCGATGATTGATAACTATTCTTTATTCGTGCCCTGTTTTTGTTGATTCTCGTAAAACAAGTTCAGTGGCGATTGTTATTTTCCTTGCAACTGGTGCAGTCGTATGAATAAGCTGGAGTAAGGTCTCCACAGCCAACTCGCCCATCCATTCGGTATATACTTTGACGGATGACAGTGGTGGCGAAACGTATTTTGCCACGCTGATATCATTAAAGCCAATCACCGAAATATCTTGAGGGATCATTAGACCTGCTTCTTTGATTGCCTTCAATGCACCGATTGCTAATGCGTCATTTGCCGCAAATAGCGCGTCTGGTAAATTCTTTTCTTGTGATAAAAAGTGACGAACGGCTTGATACCCTGCCTCCACTGAAAAGTCAGCTTCGATGATTCTTCCAGATAGATGCTTCTCTTCACTGATCAATTTTTGGAAAATAGCTGTGCGAGGATCAGTTACTCTTGTTCGTTGTTGTTTCGTATACTCTTTCCCTGCTAGCATGACTACTTGTTTGACTTCTTCTTGCACGAAATGAGCCATCACTAAACGCAGACTTGATTCAAAATCGACCACCAAAGAATCGACGCCAAAAGTTGTGCCATCTGAATCGACAAGCAGAAGGTTTTCTTGTGTACGTTTTAATTCGTTCAATTGTTCATCGTCAAACTTTCCGAGTGCGATGGTTCCATCTGCTGGTTGGTCGCTGATTGCGTCCCATGTTTCCTTGATCAAACGAATGTTTGCTTCCTCGGCTTTTTTTTCGATGCCTAGACGTATCGAAAGATAATAGAGGTCTTCTAATTCTTCTTGCGTATCATACCATTGGATCAACTTGATTGTTTGCTTCTCAGAGGCTTGATTTTTATGGTGCTTTGTATAATTCAAGTGTTCCGCTGCTTCAAAAATTTTTTGCTTTGTTTCCAATCCTACTGACAATTTTTCATCATAATTCAGCACTCTGGATACAGTAGCAGGAGAAACTCCCGCCAACTGTGCAATGTCTTTGATTGTGGCCATACGTTCTCCTCCTGTAAGTGACTGATTTCTATAATGTTTCAGTAAAGCGCAAGAACGCAGCTTTTCCTTGCTCATCTCGTTTGAAGACCCCAGCATCTTCTAAGACGCGAGCAAAAACTTTGCCGACAGCTTCTTGGATGACGCCTGTAGCTGTCTCTTCAGTCACATCAGGATGGGCTTGTTTTAATTGATCTGCCCATTCACGGTGATAGTCTGCTACTTGGTTCTCTTCTCCTAGCAAGTAATGCTTCACTTCTTCTAATTCTGTTTTTAAACGAGGCGGCAACACTGCCAATCCCATGACTTCGATCAATCCGATGTTTTCTTTTTTGATATGTTGGATGTCACGATGTGGATGGAAAATACCTTCAGGATGTTCTTCTGACACATTGTTGTCGCGCAACACTAAGTCGATTTCAAAATAATCGTCTCTTCTACGGGCAATCGGTGTGATTGTATGATGCGGCGTACCATCTGCTGAAAAAGCAACGACCGATACAGTTTCATCGGAATAGTTCTGCCACTTATTGAGTACAGTATCCGCTGCTTCGATCAATAGCTTTTTATCTGGTGACTGTAAGCGAATCACGGACATTGGCCATTTGACGATTCCTGCAATCACTTGTGGATAGTCACTTAACTTGATCAATTTCTCCATTGGCGCTTTTGCCATCGGAAACTCATGTCGTCCGGCTTGGTAATGGTCATGCGACAAGATCGAACCACCTACGATCGGTAAATCAGCATTCGAACCCACGAAATAGTGTGGCAATACTTCGGTGATTTTCAACAAACGAGCGAATGTTTCTTTTGTGATCCGCATTGGTCGATGTTCTTCCGATAAAATAATCGAATGTTCATTATAGTAGGCATATGGCGAATATTGAAAACCCCAACTTTCTCCGTCTAAGTTCATTCGGATGATTCGATGATTTGTTCGTGCGGGATAATTCAATCTTCCTTTGTAGCCTTCATTTTCCATACATAACATACAAGATGGATAATCCACTTTCACCGCTTTTCTTTCTGCGGCGATCTGTTTTGGATCTTTTTCTGGTTTAGACAAATTGATCGTGATTTCCAAATCCCCATATTCAGAAGGATACGTGTATACGATATTTTTAGCGATTGCTCGTGTTTTGATATAGTCATTGTTACGGCTCAACTGATAAAAATAATCGGTCGCTTCTTCTGGACTTTTTGAATAATGTTGGGCAAAAAACGCATTAACAACAGACGGTGGCGGTGTCAAGAAGTCCATCAGTTGGGCTTCGAACATTTCTCGTTCCGCGACTAAATCGGTCACTTGTCCATTCAATTGTGCTTGTTCAACTAAACGGTTCAACAAGTCCACTGATTCCTCTTGAACTGGACGTACGTCAAAGGCCTCGCCAGCTTCTTCGCCAATAAGTCCTAAAATACGATTTTGTAAGTAAATACGGTCCATTTCCATCCAACCGCCAGAAGCGATGGCTAAAGTGACAAATTCTGCTATCGTTTGACTGATCGTCATTTTCTCTCCACCTACTTTTCATACCCATTAGGATGGCTTTCATGCCATGCCCATGCAGTTTTGATGATTTCTTTCACGTCTGTATATTTAGGCGCCCAGCCCAAGATCTCTCTTGCTTTTTCACTTGATGCAATCAAGCGACTTGGATCTCCTGCTCTTCGTGGCGCGATTTTCGCAGGGATGTCACGACCTGTGACTTCTCGTGCTGCTTCTAGCATCTCTTTCACTGAATAGCCTTTATTGCTTCCTAAATTGAAGAAGTTGCTTTCATTGCCAGCCTTTAGATACTCTAAAGCTAAAATGTGAGCAGCGATCAAATCTTCTACTTGTACGTAATCTCTGATACACGTTCCGTCTGGCGTATCATAATCGTCACCATAAACAGCCAATGCTTCTCGTTGTCCAAGAGCGACTTGTAAGATGATTGGAACTAAATGCGTTTCTGGCGTATGATCTTCGCCGATCGATGCATCCTCTTTAGCACCTGCTACATTGAAATAGCGCAATGCAACGTAGCGCATACCATAGGCTTCGTCACACCACTTCATCATTTTTTCCATCATCAATTTGCTTTCCCCATAAGGATTTTTCGGATTCGTTGGTGACTCCTCTGTGATTGGTGATTCTTTTGGCTCGCCATAAGTCGCAGCTGTCGAAGAAAAGATGATGCGTTTCACATCAAATTCATGCATCACTTCTAATAACACTTGCATACCATAAACATTATTATTAAAGTAAACTAATGGTTTTTCGACCGATTCGCCAACTAAAGAACTTGCCGCAAAGTGTAAGACACCTTCAATCGTTTCTTTTTGAAAAACAGAACGCAAGAAATCTTTGTCACGAATATCCCCTTCATAAAATCGTGCATCCGTGTGGATCGCTTGGCGATGACCGGTTAATAGATTGTCCACGACTGCTACATCATAGCCCTTTTCAATTAATTGATCGACGGCATGGGAACCAATATAACCTGCTCCGCCTAATACTAAAATTGTCATGTTAAGACTCCTTTATCCATATAATTATATTCGTTATTTATTTTAACAAAAGTGAGGATCAGAAAACAGGGACTTTTTTTGGCAGGACCTTCTTTCGATTTATTTAGTAAATTTATAATAAAACATTTAGTAAACTTTTTCAACATTAACTTGTAAAGGGTTTCAAATAAAATACGAAAGACTAGCGTTTTTCTTTGTTTTGCTTCATAATGAAGAGGTCAAATAGATAAATGAGGTGAATCATTATGAAAAAATTTGTATCAGGTATTTTAGTAGGTAGCTTAGCTACTGTAGCAGCTGTTGCTGGATTAGTCACATCTGTAAAGAAAACAGTCATTGATCCAATCGACGAAAAAGAAGCAATGATTGAAGAAAATCGTAAAAAAGCAATGAGAAAACGTGTTTCAAGATAACAGATGATGAAAAAGCGTTTTGACCACCACTCATTCGCTTTTTCTGTCTTATGCTCTAAAAAAGAACGTTCTTTCAAGAAGTGATCACTTACTTGAAAGAACGTTCTTTTTTATGCCTCTTCCGCTAAAATCAATTGCGCAATATGATCGATTTGCTTTAAATTCCAAAAATCAACATGCGGCCTAGGAACAGAAGCCGTCAACCATTCGACTCCTTCTGTCGGAATACCGATACAAAACAAATTGTTTTGAACTTCCCCATTTGCATCGATTACACGAGAACTGCTACGCTCCACTGCCACCGCACCTGAAACATATTCTCCGCTTGAATCATGTAACTGGAACGGCTGAAGGATTTGCTTCTCACGTAGATTCTTCAATACCGGATTGCTTGTTGTTTGCAAATCATTTTTTGGTAATCGTGCCTCAATGAGGTAATCGAATGTAAGCTCCCTGTCTTCAAGACAAAAGTGTCCATTCTTTCCGGCAATTGTAAACGGGGGTTCCACCAAACGAAAAATCCCTGCATCGATCAAAGCTGCTAATTCCTGTGTTCTTCGTAAAGGCGGACCAATGGTAAAGAACGCATCAAACGTATTGAACCATTGCCACAAGACTTCTTTGTATTCTTTTGCCGAAAAGACCTCCCACAGCATCACTTGATGCACGAGATTACGCCAGTCTTTCAAAGCGTCCAATGTCGCGATCAAAGGTCCGTCAACATTGCCTTTTTGTGCTTCGCTGATCTGATCTTCGATATATTTCCGACTCATTTCTGGATAAGGCAACGTATGATCGGTCAAGTGATCTAGTAGATCCCAAGACCATAAGTCATGAGATAGTTCAGGATATTGTTGCAGCCATTCGTTTTCTGAAGATACAAGGAAGACTTCTTGAAATTCACTGAGAGAAATCGCTAAACCACGTTCTTCGATCACTTTTTTATAGTAAAATAGCTCAAGTTCTTTCTTTAATTCTGCAAAGAAATCTTGACCACTCAATTTTTTGGTGCGATAGTACGTTTCTAACCGTTCTTGTGTCAGAATAACTGGTTTTGCCACTTCGCCCACTTTTTTCTGATTTCGGCCATGAGGATAATAAGGGAAGCCACGGCGAGAACCACAATATACAATTGGTTCTTCACCAGAAGGTAGATAAACTAATTTCCCTCCCTGTTCTACAAAACGCCCACCACGCTGCTGGGTCAATAAACCGATATAATCAAAGAAACACAGCCCTAAACCGCGAATAAACACTGGCTCTTTCGCAGGGATCATCGATAGATCAACATCCGCAGGGTTTGCTGGTCCTTGATAAAACAAATCGTGCGCAGCAGCATACCCGCTCAATTGGTTTTCTTCTGTCGTAAATTCATGTTCCCAGTGACCAGTCGCCAGGATCAGCTGATCCACTACATATGTTTCTTCTATTGTTTCCACGACATATCGTGTGTCTTTCTTGGTTACTTCAGTGACTAATTGTTGGACATAGTCAAAACGATCAGGAAACCGCTCTTGTAGTTCCTCGTAGAACCATTGCAGATAAGCGCCAAAGAACCGACGACTTGTTGGTTGGTTTTCTGATAAGTCAGCCGCTTCACGTAAAAAAACTTCTTTTTCTTTGATATTAGTTTTCTCGAGGTATGAAGGTGCAAGTTCTTTCGCCCATTGATAGAGATTTATCCCGTTAGCGACCACCCCACCGCTACTTAATGTTTCATCCGTGAACATCGTCACTTGTGACGCCAAGGAATTCATCAATACTTCTTTCGGCTGATCCACCCGCCATACTTTACCGCCGATTCCACTTAGATCAAAAAGCAGGATCTCAATCTCTTTTTCTTGTTGATTATTATAAAGTAAACGTTCTAACATGCTAAGCCCACGAGGTCCTGCCCCGATAATCCCAATTCTCATCTATCCACCTACCTGTATGTATTCGCTCTATTGCTCACTTCGCTTTAAAAAAATTTTTAAACACTGGAACACTACGACCAGCTATAATCAGAGGTTATACCCTCTGATTCAATCATAGCATAATTTTTCTACGATAAGAAAAAACAACAAGAAAAAAGAGCAAATAACAGCTCTTATTCTTGTTGCTACAAAGGTTATACAAGATGCACGTGGCGCCTCGTTAAATTTTCTTACTTTTGATTTTACCTGACCAGCCGTCATAGCCGCCTTTTAAGATGTAGATATCTTGGTAGCCTGCTTTACGTAATTGGTTGGCTGTACGAATACTCAAACTTTTCTTTTGGTCATAAATATATACAGGTTGATCTTTACGAATCGAACCAAGTGAGTTTTTTAGTACTGTATAAGGAATATTTCTTGCGCCTAAAATATGTCCCGCATCAAAGACATCTTTTTCACGAACATCGATGACTTGCGCACGACGCATGCCTTCACGAAATTCTGCTTCTTCAAGCATTGTCGCTGAACGTTTAGCCATTACTCGCAAGTAAACTTCCCAAAATACGATTGCTAAGATGATCAGTAATAAAATGATGTTAATAATCCATAAAACCATGTCATGCCTCCACTTTATTCAGCATATTTCAAGGCTAATGACGCAGCGCCGATCACGCCTGCTTCATTTCCTAATTCTGCTAATTTGATTTTTGTTGATTCTCTTACTTGAGGGAAGGTAAATTCTTTGAAGTATTTTTCTACGCGGCTACGCAAGAATTCCCCAGCAGCGGATACGCCTCCACCAATCACAATACTTGATGGATTCAATGTGTTTCCTAAATTCCCACAAGCTAATCCTAAGTAAAGGCAGACACGATCGACGACCATCAAACCAAATGGATCATCTGCTTCTGCTAATTCAAAAACATCTTTACTTGTTACTTCTTCCCCATTATCAAGCATTGCTTTCAATCTAGAATCGCCAGCATATTCTTCTGCTAGATGACGAGCTACTCGAACCACACCTGTGGCACTTGATACGGTTTCTAAACAGCCACGTTTGCCACATGTACATTCAAAACCATTTGGATCGATCGTGATATGACCAACTTCTCCAGCCGCACCAGTCACACCATGAAGCAAATGACCATCTGCAACGATACCACCACCAACACCTGTACCTAGTGTGATGAACACGACATCAGGATCATTTTCGCCGGCACCTTTCCAACGTTCGCCTAGTGCTGCAACATTTGCATCATTATCGATCGCAAATTTGATACCTGTTCCTTCTTCAATCATTTTTTTGACAAATTGCAACTCACGCCAATTTAGATTATAAGCACCAATCACTGTACCAGCTTCGCTATCTACAGTACCCGGTGTACCCATGCCGATACCGATAAAGTCTTCAGCTTTCATACCGTATAAGTTCAGACGATGATTGATAGATTCAATGATTTCAGGAATAATGTGCTTGCCATCATCCAAAATATTGGTATCGATACTCCATTTCTGTTGAATTTCTCCGTCAGGTGTCAAGATCGCAAATTTTGCTGTTGTTCCACCTAAATCAATCCCAATAATTTTTTTGTCCATGATCAATTTCCTTTCTTTCTGCTCTCTTCGATTTGATGTTCTCTTTTTAAGATGTGCCATGCAGTCATATATGTTTCGTGATCGATCAAATGATTCTCATAAAGCTTACGTAATTCGATCGTCATCAATTCAATATCATAAATCCGTGCCCCCACATAAATAAAGATACCAAATCTCTTGAATAGCTGTTGTACGTCGTATAAGCTTTCCATTTAAAGCACTTCCTTCACATTATACAAGTATTCCATAATTTTTTAAACCCACTAAAACACATATTATAAAAAGAAAGAGAAAAACGAGCCCCGATAAGATACGATGATGGATAGAGTAATCATTGAACCGATCCGGCAAACCGAGTAGATTCCCAATCAAGAATCCCCCAATCAAACCACCTACATGTCCCCAAATATCCACTGCACTATCTGATAACCCAAATAGGAAAGAAAAAAGGATAAAGATCATGTAACGACGCACCAGCTGTTTGACCACATAATCATTTTTATAATGGATACCCAGAACAAATAAAGCACCAAATAAACCAAAAAGCGATGTACTCGCCCCACCAGATAATACATTCATTTCATTGAAGGCAAAACTTGTTATATTTCCCATGATACCGCTAAGTAAATAAATCAAGAAAAAGCGCCAATGGCCGTATACTGTTTCGATTTGTGAACCCATAAAATACAAAACAACGGAGTTCAATACAAAATGCATCATCCCAAAATGAATAAATATCGGCGTGATCAAACGCCACCATTCATGTAAATAGACAATATGCTGGCCAGACATCCCCAGTTCAAACGCAATGCGATTCCCAGGTAATATCTCCATTGCGATAAAGACGATTGTTTGGATCACTAAAAAGATCTGTGTTAAATATGGCCCATTTAGCCAAGATTTTAAATGAAATTGTTGCTGACGGTTGACTTTCATAAATACCCCCTTGTTTTTTAATCAATCAATAGATGTTGAATTTTTTTATCAAATATTTCTGGTTGCCAATCACTATGAATCATTTCTTTGAAAGCTAAACTACAGGTTTGATGCGGATACTCTTGAAGATAGCGATCATAATACCCTCCACCAAAGCCAATTCTATATCCCTCTGGATGAAAGACGATTCCTGGTACGATCAGTAAATCGATCATTTCTGCCTCATAAAGATGAGTTGACACAGGTTCCAAAACACCAAAATTTGACCGTTTCAATCCCGTGTGCTCAGTGTACGCATAAAAAGCCATTTGACGTTTTGGTAATGTCTTAGGGATCACAACGATTTTCCCTGTGGCTCTTGCTTGTTCAATCAACGGTCGTGTATCTATTTCAAATTCATTTGAAAGTGTCAAACCAATGACTTGCGCGTTTTTCCAATAGTCAGTGGCAAACAACTGCGCAGCGATTTTTTGTTCTTTTGTTTTTTTATCGCCACTTACAGCAATTTTTTTCAGCTTATCGATACCAAACTGACGAAGTTTTTCCTTTTTCTGCTTTTCGTCTCCCATATAATCACCTGCCTACCTTCTGTTAAAATGGTAGCGGAAAACGGCGAAAATAGCAATTTAACTTTTTAGATTTTTGCGTTTGTTCGAACTTATTTTAGTTAGAATATCAATCTAGCATAGCTTTACTGAATTTATATTAGTTGAACCATGTTTAACTCGCGACTTCATCATGTAGTTATTTCCATCAAATCCCACAAAAAAAAGACATTCACAAATTAGTGTTGACCGCTACTCATCATTGTGCACAAAGACTCATTCACAGTCTAGGTTTGACTAGTACAGTGCATGAGTCTTGTTTTTTTTAATGCTAAGATTTCATCTAAATGATTCATTTAAATTAAAAGCTTTAGGTATTTATGCAAACTCGTTTTTTACTAATAAAGTCTCTGCTATAGAGTATGTAGTGACCCCAAAAAGTTAGACCAAAAAAGCTAGCTTCTGGGGGTCAGTACAATATTAGGATTCTTCAGAGTATTTCCAATACTTTTCTTTGAACTTTTAAGGGATTTATGTGTATCAAGCATTTCATCAAAATGACCCCACTATTTCTCAGGCTCTCGTCTAAATTGCTTCTCAGCAAACTTATAAATTATATTTCTAAAGTAATTTTAACTCTTTTCAATAATTCTATTAACTCACTATCATCTGATTTTTTTGTTTCTTTTCTTACGTTTTTATCCAAATAGTTGTAAAAAGTGTCAAAATCTAAATACACTACCTGATTTACTTCTACAGCTGGAGAAGCCAACTCAATCAATACATGTTTGTCATCTAGTGGCTTAGGCAATTGCGCCATATCGTAGTCATCTAAATCATTTTCAAAAGATAAAAAAACAACCTCTTCTCCCCATCCTTCCTTATTAGATAATAAACTTAATACCTTCTTTAGATTTCTATTAGCTGCACAAAAAAAAGTTTCCATAAGGCAATCTATCTCTTGCTCATTTTTTAAAATCTTAAATTCTTCTGTCATCATCTTCACTCCAATCAATAAAAATTAATCTAAAATAGGAAAGAAGTTTTTTACGTTAGTACTTTTAACTTCTTCTAAGTATCCTCGAAATCTTAAACCATTAGAAGCAATACCTTCAATAGTTCGACCATCTGATTGAATTATTCCATTTTCCATCGCTTCTTGTCCCCATCGATATAATTTCTCGTCACTAATTTTAGCAGGATCATAAATTGTTTTAGGTTGCTTGATAGTTTTATAAGATACTGGTTCTAAGATATTTCCAGCAATATCTTTTCTGGGTATTTTATATTCTACTTCATAAACACCATCAATAAAAGAGTGTGGCTTTTTAGAAATAATGAGGGATTCAGGATTAAACCCTTGTTTTTTTAGTGCATTATTGAATTCATCCATATTATGTCCACCAACAACACCCTTTTTAGTATTGACAGTCTCTACATTTTTTAAATGATTCTTTGAGTTATTTCCAAATTTGAAATTATGACCACCATTAGTCTCCTCAATCTTACCACTCTCCACCTCCTTCACACCAGTGGTCGTCAATACTTTGTAAGACGCATAAGTAAAACCCAACACCATCATTGCTTGACCGAGTTCGGATTCGGTAATCCATGTGTAGCCGTCTTTGACATATTGCGAGGTAGAGACGAGACTGCCTACGAGTGGGTCTAGTTTTTCGCCAGTTTCGTAATTAATGCCCTGACGCCAAGCTGCATTGACTTTCTCTTGATAGGTATCATACGTCATGAATTGGATCAGTTCAGGATCTAGGTAATGACCTACTTTCGTGACATATTGATACAGCTCTGGGTTCATGATGCCGTGACCGGATTGCTTGTTCTCAATTTTCCAAAAGACACGTGGATTGCCCTCGCTATCGGAAATAATGAGGGCATAAACATTGTACTTTTCTAGTTCTTTGTTTTTGGTTGGATCGATTCCCTTTTTCTCGTTTTCTGCTTGTTGCCATTTGTC
Organism: Enterococcus sp. DIV1298c; assembly: GCF_017316315.1. Taxonomy (NCBI): domain Bacteria; kingdom Bacillati; phylum Bacillota; class Bacilli; order Lactobacillales; family Enterococcaceae; genus Enterococcus; species Enterococcus sp. DIV1298c. The sequence continues at coordinate 25,804 of NZ_JAFLWG010000021.1, forward strand.
TTGGATCGTGGTTGTCCATGACAGATCTTTCGGCATGGAAAATGTCTTCGTTTGGCTATTCCAAGCAGTTTTTGTTTGGGCGAGGCCTTGATTGATTGCTTGTTCAAGAGAGTTTATCTCGGAAAAGAATTGTGTGGAGCTTTGATTGTAATCTAAAAGCTTTTGGAGTTTCTCTTCCAGCTTTTGTTTCAAGTCATGGTACATCGTGAGTAACAATGTATTTTGATTGAGTTGAAAGCCTTGATGTTCTTCTGGCATATAAGGTGAAAGAAGTAGTTGCCGTATTCCTTCTGCTTGAGTAATATATTGATTCATTTGGCGAATCTGTGCTTCTAATTCGGATTGTTTTAAGCTAATGAAATCAACTTGTTCTATGTATTCCTGCGGAAATCGTTTTGTTGCTTTTTCGACCGCTTCGGAGAGTAAGATCCCTCCTTGGACGAGTGGATAAAGCACTTGAGAAAAATAGGCTTTTGCTGCATCGTACGCTTTTCCCTTGAGATTAGGCGTTTGTAAAGTGAACTGGGTAATCGCTTGTTGGAGATTCTGGTAATCAGTGACTTGTTTTTGGCAAAAGTGACTAGTGCTACTGGCTTGTGTCAGGGAGTCGTTTAGATACATGTCGATACTCATAGGCTCTGTTCCTCCGACATGATTTTTCTTTTCTCAAAAGCAATTTCTTCGAGTTTATTGGTGATTTTTTGTTGCTGGATCATTTCGTGGTGTTGAGACTCATCAAAGCCATTCATCAATCGTCTACTTTGCTGTGAAAATTCTGTGGTGATTGTTTCGATAGATGTAGCGGTATTCGACTTCTGGTAGGACATCTGTAATTGGAATAAGAAGTGCCCAATTCCTTTTAGATGATCCTGATATTCCGAGCGACAGGCATCTAGTTGTTTTCCTTTTCTTTCGTGTCCTTCTCTTTTTGCGAGCAAAAATGTTTCTTCGATATGAAGATCGGTCATTCGTTTCATTAGCGTCTCTCCTTGAAAAGATCTCGACTTAACTGAGTGTCTAGTGTAGAAAAACCTTGGGCGATTGTCTGTAACTGATTGGCTGCACTTGAAATGGCTGTGGCAATTTGGCTGGCAGAGTTTTTAGCAGATGTTATGCTACTTTGAATGTCTTGATTGCCAATAAGCGTGGTACGTGTGTCATTTTGGAGCGATGTTGATTGTTGTAAAGGTGTGGTTGCACTGTTGATTTTAGAAGTAGACTGCTGGGCTTGTTGAGAATTACTGCTGAATGTGGTCATCAATTTCCTCCTTTATTCTATAGACTGGGCGTAACGCTTACATATTACATTATAACAATACATAACCTTTCAATGAATAAAAATTTAATTAGATAGGTCCTGTTACTTTATTTCTTATTTGATGACGGTCTTCTTCAATGTACAAAAAACACTGAAGGTAGAATCGCCTTCAGTGTCTCCCTATCCCAACCAATCCAACATTCTGGCTTTCTCTTATACGGATAGTTGTTTCTTTTGAATATGAAATAGTAAGTAAAGAAAGTACGGTGCGCCTAAGACAGCAATCAATATTCCCGTCGGTACTTCCCCATCAGGTAAAATGACTCGGGCAAGAATATCGGCAATATTGACAAAAAGCCCGCCGAACAACCCACTCAATAGGAACGCCCAATGATTTTCTTTACGTACGATGATTTTTGCAGCATGAGGTGCGAGTAAACCGACAAAGGATAAGCTACCCGCTACAGCTACACTGCCACACGCCAAGCCGACAGCAAGTAAGAGCAATAATGACTGACTTCGTGACACATTCAGCCCTAAGCTTTGCGCTCGCTCTTGTCCAAATGATAAAAGACCGATTCTGCGACTATAGAAAAACGCCAAGGGAATCAAGATGATCGCCCAAGGTAAAAAGGCAGTAACATAAGGCCAACTTGCACCCCAGATCGAACCCGCTAACCAAGCGTTCACAAAGCCATAATTTTCTTTTGAGATCTTTATTGTACTTAAAAGCATTGCCGCAGAGAAACCCGCATTTACTGCGATACCTGAAAGAAGCAAGCGATTCATTGCTACTTGTCCTGAACGACGATACGCAACAAAATAAACTAAAAAAGCAGCAAACGTTCCACCTAGAAAGGCGACGAAAAGTAACAAAAAAGGCGAAGCATGGCTTGTAAAAAAGCCAAGGTACAACATAACGAAAAATCCCGCACCAGAGTTGATACCTAAAATGCTGGAGTCGGCTAAAGGATTTCTAGTTACTCCTTGTAAGAGGAAACCGGCTATTCCTAAACATGCCCCTGCCAGTAAGCTGATCATCAGTCTTGGCAAACGAAATTCTGTCAAAACCAACTGTTGGACTTGTGTGCCCCTGCCAAACATGACATCTAGTAATTGGTCGATATATAGAAAAGGGGTGCCGATCATTAAACTGATGATTGCAGTCAAAACCCATAAACAGAGTAATAATCCAATGCCCCAATATATTTTTTTCACACGCGTTCCCTCCTAACTTGTACCAATAAGAATGGCACACCAATCAAGGAGATCACTAAGCCGAACGGTGTTTCAAATGGTGGATTGATCATTCGTGCGACAAAGTCGGCTAACATGACTAAGACTCCTCCAGCGATAAACGAAGCTGGTAAGACATAGCGATAATCCGTACCGACAAAGCCACGAACAATTGGTGGTACCATCAAGCCAATAAAGGAAACGGGTCCAACTAAAGAAACAGCAAGCGCAGCTAAGATCGAGACAAAAATGAACACTAAGACACGTGTCCGCTGTGGGTGTCCGCCTAGTGCAATGGCATGTGATTCGCTTAAATGGATCAAGGAAATCGACTTGCCTAACAGAAAAGAGCCAATAACTGCCACTAAATAGATTGGCGAAAGAACGATCAACTGTTGCCAAGTAATATTAGCCGCACCACCAACGAACCAAAAAGTTAAATCTTGTTGTAAATTGAATAGCTGAGTCAACGCTTGGCTGATCGCAGTAAAAAAAGAACTGATCGCCACACCGGCTAAAATCATCTGCATGGTACTAAGCCCGATTTTTGAAAAACTGAAAAAACCTAAGACGATCATCGTCACGATCAACGACCCAAGTAATGAAAGTAAAAAAATGGCAAATGGCGAAGCTTTTGGTAAAAAGGCAAAGCTAAATGCCATAGCTAATGATGCGCCAGCATTTATCCCTAACAAGCCTGAATCCGCTAAATTATTTCTAGTGACACCTTGCATCAAAGCCCCACTGAGTGCGAAACAACTGCCGACGATGAATGCACCAACTACACGTGGCAAACGGATATTGCGAATGATCTGCTGTGCTTGATCAGTCGCATCAAATTGAAAGAGCGCCTGCCAAACTTCGTTGCCTTTAACTGTAGAGGCACCATTATACAAAGCAAAAAAGAAGACGATGATTGCCAATAGCAGAAGTAGCCATAGCGTCATTATTTTTTTCCCTTTTCTCATCATTTCTCCTCCTGTTTCTTGATTAGATCATACGTTAAGAAAACAGGTTTATTTGTTTCAGGTAACTGGACGATTTGTGCATCGATCTCAAAAATCTCTCTCATCCATTCTTTGGTAATGACTTCTTCTGGCGTCCCATCGACAACTAATCGTCCTTCTTTCATCGCGACTAAATAATCAGAAAAACGAGAGGCATGATTGATATCATGGATCGACATCAAGATCGTGGTTTTTTTCATTCGATTGATTTCTGTTAATAAATCTAATATCTCTAATTGATGTGCAGGGTCTAAAAAAGTGGTTGGTTCATCAAGTATCAAGATATCCGCTTCTTGAGCTAACGCCATAGCGATCCAAACTCGCTGCGCTTGGCCGCCTGATAAGCTTGCTATATCTCGATCTTTCAATGCGATAAGATTTGTTGCTGTCAATGCCCACTCAATGGCTTGCAGATCTTGATCGTCCATGCCACTAAATAATTTTTGATAAGGATATCTACCATAAGAAACCACTTCTTCTACTGTCATCCCTAATGGATATTCACTCGTTTGAGCAAGTAAAGCAAGTTTTCGTGCTAATTCTTTTGAGTGGTAGGTCGTCAATTCACGATCATTGACAAGTATTTTGCCATTTTTTACAGGAAGTATGCGGGTGAAGCTTTTTAATAAGGTAGACTTGCCACTACCATTTGGACCGATCAAACTGGTGATCTTCCCTTCTGGTATTGCGACAGATAAATTTTCAATTATCGTTTTATTGGGGTAACCGGTAGTGATTTCAATGGCATTTAATCTAGACATATACTTCCCCCTCTCATTGAAAATCATTCTCAATTATGACGGTACTTCACAAATTCGTCAAGCATAAATTTCATCGTTTACGCTAGTAAAAAGAGTTGACAGCGCCCTTATCTTGGGGAATAATAGCAATTGAGAAACGTTCTCAATTACATTTGGAGGAAAGACATGAGACTTAAAAATAAACTATTCACAATCTCTAGTGCATTACTGATGGTAGGATTGCTTAGTGCTTGCTCGCCAAGCTCATCAACAACGGAAGAAACAGCTTCTTCAACGACTACCGCTGATAATGGTACACATACGGTGACCGATACATTAGGCCACTCCGTTGAAGTGCCAAACCAACCGAAACGCATCATCGGTAGTTACTTAGAGGATTATCTGATTGCTTTAGGTGAAACGCCTGTCGCACAATGGACAGTCGGTAGCGGTTCGATCCAAGATTATTTACAAGAAGATCTGAAAGATATCCCAACGATTTCCTATGATTTACCTTACGAAAATGTGTTGAGTTTTGAACCTGATCTATTATTGATTTCTTCTTCTGCCACGGTTGAAGGTGGCAAATACGAGCAATATAGTAAAATTGCCCCAACCTACGTCGTTAAAAACGGGACAGATGTCACATGGGAAGAACAATTACAAGACATCGGTAAAGTGTTGAATAAAGAAGATAAAGCCAAAGAAATCATTCAAGACTATCAAGATTATGCGAAAGAAACAAGAGAAGCATTGAGTGAAAAGATCAATGGCAAAACAGCCGCTGTCTTATGGGTCACAAACAACTCTGCTTTTATGGTCAGCGAGAACCGTTCAAGCGGACGTATCGTTTATGAAGATCTACAGTTTGGCGTTCCTTCTTTAGTGGAAGAAGTATCAAAAGAAGCAACTTCTGACTGGTCAGCTGTTTCATCAGAAAAATTAGCTGAATTAGACGCAGACTACATCATTTTAGTGAACAGCGATGAACAAGCGGCGATGTTCAACGAACCTACTTGGCAAAATCTGAAAGCAGTGAAAGCCGATCAAGTATTCGAGTTTGGTCCAACTTCTAGCTGGTTATACAATGGTCCGATCGCTAGTCGTCAAATGATCGATGACATCAAAGCAGAGCTAAAATAAAATCAGCTTTAAGTAAAATCATAAAAACAAACGACAATCACCAAATAAATGTATTTGTTGGTGATTGTCGTTTTTTGATGATCATTTTTTCTAGCAATTCCTAAGAACTTCGGTAATCCCGTAACCGATAGCCGACGCCGATCTCTGTGATCAAATATTCTGGGCTGATGGTATTTTTCTCGATTTTTTTACGGATATTTGACATGTTGACCCTCAACACTTGAGAATCAGTTCCATAAGGTCCCCAAACTTCTGACGTTAATACGCGATACGTGACGACTTTTCCGAGATGTTGGAATAAAACGAGTAAAATACGGTATTCATTTTTCGTCAGATGGATCGGTTCTCCTGCTTTTGTCAACAGTTGACTTTCTGTATCCAAACATAATTCTCCGTTCGTAATGATCGAAGGTAATTCTTCTTGTTTACGATGACGAAAAGCTGTTCTGATCCTAGCAAGTAATTCATTCATCCCAAAAGGTTTCGTCACATAATCATCCGCACCAAGATCGAGAGCTTTGACCTTTTCATGTTCGTTGTTACGCGCAGAGATCACGATCAACGGAGTAGCAAGTCGTTTACGGATGATTTTCAATAGCTCGATGCCATCGATATCAGGCAACCCTAAATCAAGCAAAATCAAATCAAAGGAAGTTTCTTGGAACACATTCAAAGCTTCCATGCCTGTTGCCGCTATCGTCACTTGATAGTGTTCTTTTGCTAACACGACTTCCATAAAATCGGTGATTGTTGGATCATCTTCAATCAATAGGACTTTCCTCATGCAGCGCCACCTCCTCACTCTTTTTCAGATAAATACGAACCACTGTTTTTCCTTCTGCTACGGTCATTTCTAGTTTACCACCATGAGCATGGACGATCGTTTTGACAATACTTAATCCAATCCCAAGGCCATTTTTAGAATCGATCGGTACTTCTTCTTCGTTCGATAGATTCATTTGGATTTTTTCATATTGCTTCAACGAGATCTCACCGTCATTTTTTACTTCACAAATGACGTTTTCGCCTTCTTGGTACACGCCGACTTCTACTTGTCCTTTGACTGAGCCATGGCGGAACGCATTTTCCACCAGATTGAACATCGCTTGTTCGATCAATATCGGATCAACTTCTACAAATAAAACAGTCGAAGGTAAATGGACGCGTAATGCTTTATCAGGGTACACCTTCGTAGCATGTTCATATACAGCTTCAATGATTTCTTCGATCGGTTCTGCCGATTTTTTTACTTGCATCGTGTCCATATTGATGCGAGTAATCGAAAGCAGATTTTCCACCATCCGGATCAACCACTGAGATTCGGTCTGGATATCGGTCAAAAGCTTTTGTCGCGTCGTTTGTTTCAGTTCTTCATTTGTTTGCAAGAGTGTTTCCGCAATTCCAGAAATCGCCGTCAGTGGTGTACGCAAATCGTGAGAGATCGCCCGCAATAAATTGCTACGAACTTTCTCCCGCTCATTTTCTAACTCGATCTGCTCTTTTTCATTTTTAAGCTCGGTTTGCTCTAAAATAACCGCAAGTTGTGTTAATACTAAGCGCAGGTAGTTCAATTGGCTATCTTCGATCGGGAGCACCCGACTGCGACGAATGCCTAACACAGCTAACGTCTTCCCATTTGCAACGATCGGTAAGTAAAAACCTTTTGCCCCACTTAACGTATCAGTGCCATAGCCTGATTCTTTTTGGTTCTTAGCCGTCCAATAAGCCACAGCCGCTTCTTCTGGGTGATCTAATAAGAGCGGTGCTTCTTTCGGTGTATATTGACTTTGCTTCATGGCATGTTTATCAAAGAAAATCACTTCGCGATCTAACAGACGTCCTAAATAAGTCGCCGATAGTTCAACGATTTGTTGCTGGTCTTCTGCTAAAACAAACTGTTTGTTCAATTCATACAAAATTTCCATTTGCTGTTCTTTTTCTCTTGCATGGACCGCCTGTTTTTTCAAACGAACCATTAGATTACTGATCATCAATGCCACGATCAGCATAATGACCAAAGTGATCGGATAGCCTTGTTTATACACGGTCAAGGAATAAAGAGGTTCAACAAAAAACCAGTTAAAAGCCAAGACACTTAAAATGGAAGATAACGCACTCCAAAAGTAACCAGAGGTCAAACGAGCAACAAGTAAAATAAAGAAAATATAGACCAACATCAAGTTTTGTTCCCCGAAGTGAAGATATTGCATCCCTTCAGTTAAAATCGTTGCCACGAAGACACAGATCAATGAAATGGCAAAATCTTTCCCTCCCCCCTCCACTAGTTCTTTGGAATGGGCAAGGAGTGTGGACCGTTTTTCTTTATAAGGGATCAAGTGAAGTTCAGTTTCTGGCAATCGTTTGAGTAAACGTACATCTAACTCTTCTGAAAATAAACGCTCGTACCAAGGCTTTACCAAGTTTTTACCGATGATCAAATCGGTTGCTCCGACTAGTTTAGCATATTCGACGATCGTTTCAAAAGAATGATCCTCCTCGATCACCACGACTTCTGCCCCAAGTTTCTCCGCTAAGTCATTCGTTCCTTGTAAACGGTCATCAGAACGAATGTATAAGACGATCCATTCTGCACCTAGTCCTTGCGCTAATCGTGCGGTCCAGCGAATGCTTTTTTCAGCCATTTTGGGGAAAGCATCTTGAACGATCGTGATCAATTTACTTTGGACACCATTTGTCTTACCGATCACACGATTGATATGATCCGAGGCACGCTGGATCGCTAACCCTCTTAATTGTTCCAATTTTTTAGGAATAAAAAAATGTTGTAACGCCCGCTTCGCATTTTCATTAGCGTAGATTTTTCCTTGTGCCAAACGATCGATCAATTCATCCGGTTCAACATCGATGACTTTTAACGTTGCATGCTGGAAAAACGTATCGGGAACCGTTTCTTTTACTTCGATTCCTGTTACTTCTTCAACGATATCATTCAAGCTTTCAATATGTTGGACATTGATCGTCGTATGGACATTGATGCCTGCATTCAATAATTCTTCAATGTCTTGATATCGTTTGCGATTTCTTGACCCTGGAGCATTACTATGGGCAAGCTCATCAATCAACACGATTTCTGGCTGTCGCTTGATGATTGCATCGATATTTGGTTCACTCAAAGTCAACCCTTTATATGTCAGCCCTTTTAAAGGAATCTGTGGTAGCCCCTTTAACAACTCATTTGTATCTGGACGATCATGAGGCTCGATATAACCAACTACGATATCTTTTCCTAGAACTCTCAGTTCCTGTGCTTCTGCAAGCATCGCATACGTCTTACCGACGCCCGCGGCGAAACCAAAATAAACCCGCAGACGCCCTCGACCTTTTTCAGGCTTGTATAATCTCTCTGAAATATTCTGTCTTTCCATCTTTGTTTCTCCTAATCCCTCTGTCCTCTATAAACGATCTAATGACAGATTCAGTTCAAGCACATTGACAAATTTCCGATCCGAAAACCAATCTTTCTGTGCTTTTTCCTGTATTATAGCACGAATCTTAGTCACGTCTTGTCCACGCTCCTTGGCGATCCGTGAGGCTTGACTTTCTGCGGCAGCTACGCTGATATGTGGATCGAGACCACTTGCTGAGTTCGTGACCAGATCGATCGGGATCTCAATTGTTTGATTGTTTTGTTGAGCTAATCTTGTTTTTTCTTCCACTAATTTCTTTTGCTCGACTGACGTTGGTGAAAGTTGTGTTACTTCTTGGTTTCTTCCATTAAAATAAGCAGCTTGTTGAAACGGTTGGCCAATCAATGATGAGCCGACCACCTTCCCTGCAACGACTTCCTGACTGCCGTTGGCTTGATGGGGAAAGAAAAGTTGACCGATTCCAGTAACAGTCACGGTATAAAGCCCACCAAAAAGTAGAATGCTGATAAATAAAAAACTAAGCTGTGCTCTAAGTACCTTTTTCATAAGGGAGTTCCTTCTTTCTGTAAAATGATTCAGTGTTAGATCAAGAAAAAGCTTAAAGCGAGATCGATCAGTTTGATGAATACGAAGGGGGCAATCAAGCCACCTAATCCGTACACTAAAAGATTATGTCGCAAAATCTGACTTGCAGGTTTTTCGGTATACTTGACTCCTTTTAAAGCTAAAGGAATCAAAGCAACAATAATGACTGCATTATAGATAACAGCCGACAAAATCGCTGTAAGGGGGCTACCTAATGCCATGATATTCAACTGCGCCAATTCTGGATAGATGCCATAAAACAAGACTGGGATCACCGCAAAATATTTTGCTACATCATTTGCAATACTGAACGTCGTCAATGCCCCTCTAGTCATCAATAGTTGTTTCCCGATACGAACGACCTTCAATAGCTTTGTTGGACTGGAATCTAAATCGATCATATTCCCTGCTTCTTTTGCTGCTTGCGTTCCGGTATTCATCGCCACAGCAACATCTGCTTGTGCTAATGCCGGTGCATCGTTGGTTCCGTCACCAGTCATTGCGACAAGGTGACCTTTTTCTTGATAATCACGGATCAGATCCATTTTATTTTCAGGTGTCGCTTCAGCAAGAAAGTCATCGACGCCCGCCTCAGCTGCAATCGCCGCTGCTGTCAACGGATTATCCCCTGTGATCATGATTGTTTTGATGCCCATTTTGCGCATGTCAGCAAAGTTTTCTTGCACACCATTTTTAACAATATCTTTTAGATAAATGACACCCATCACTTGGTCATTTTTCACAACAACTAACGGTGTTCCTCCAGCTTGCGCAACTTTCGCAACGATTTGATCACATTCTTCTGGATACTGTCCGCCGCGTGCTTGGACGTATTTCTTCATTGTATCTGCGGCACCTTTACGAATTTGGTCGCCACGATAATCCATCCCACTCATGCGAGTTTGTGCGCTAAAATCAATGAATTTCACTTCTGATTTTTCAAAAACACGTTCTCGCAACGCAAATTTTTCTTTTGCTAAAATGACGATACTTCGCCCTTCCGCTGTCTCATCTGCCAAAGAAGAAAGTTGCGCCGCATCAGCTAATTGTTGCTCTGTGATACCTTTTACCGGTAAAAACTCACTGGCACGACGATTTCCTAAAGTAATCGTTCCTGTTTTATCTAAAAGCAACACATCCACATCTCCAGCAGCTTCGATTGCTCGACCACTCATGGCAATGACATTTTCTTTCGTTAAACGACTCATTCCTGCAATCCCGATCGACGAAATCAATGCACCGATCGTGGTAGGAGCGAGGCAGACAAACAAAGCAATGACAACAATTGTCGCAATCGATTCTCCTTTTCCTGAGAGCATCGTACTTAATTCAGTAAATGGCACTAAACTAACCGAAACAACTAAAAAGATGATCGTTAAAGTGATCAAAAAGATTTGTAAACCAATCTCGTTCGGTGTTTTTTTTCGTTGGGTACCTTCCACCATCGAAATCATTTGATCTAAAAAGGAATGCCCATTCTCTGACGTCACACGGATCACCAAGTAGTCAGAAACAACCGTTGTACCACCAGTGACCGCACTGCGATCGCCGCCTGATTCACGAATCACTGGCGCGGATTCCCCAGTGATGGCACTCTCATCCACTGAAGCAGCGCCTTCGATCACATCTCCATCAGCAGGAATCTGTTGTCCTGAGACTACATAGATCAAATCGCCTTTTTTTAAATCTGAAGATTTGATCTCAATAAATTCTTGATTTTCAATATCTTCTAAGCGGTGGATCTTATACGTGATCACTTCTTTTTTGGCTTGCTTCAAGCTGTTTGCCTGTGCTTTTCCTCGTCCTTCCGCTACTGCTTCAGCAAAATTGGCAAAAAGTAAGGTGATCCATAGTAAGCATGTGATCGTGACTGTAAACCATAAAGGGACAGCCGATTGTTCAAAACAAAGGATCGTAGCCATGATTGCTCCGATATAGACCATGAACATCACTGGATTCTTGATTTGTTGTCGTGGATCTAATTTGATGAATGCTTCTTTCATTGCCCATACATAAATAGTTTTCATTTGATTTTACTCCTTCTAACTTAAGGTAAAATGATCAGCGATCGGACCTAATGCCAATGCTGGTAAAAAGCTCAATGCGCCGACAACGAGAATAACGATCATCAACATGGAAATAAATGTGCCATTCGTTGTTGATAGCGTGCCATCATTGACCGCAATCGTTTTTTTCTTGCCCATGTTTTCCGCTAAGAACAAAATAGCGACTATTGGAATATAACGAGAGCACAACATCAAAACACTTCCCAAAAGATTGAGGAACGGTGTATCAGCTGTCAGTCCACCAAATGCACTCCCATTATTGTTTGCTAAAGAAGTCACGTTATAAAGCAACTCACTAAATCCATGTGGCCCCTTATTCGTCAACCAAGTTAAGATCTCGGGATGAAGGGAAACTGCCATTGTGCCAAACAACGTCAATAAAACGGGCGTCAAAATCACTAAACTTGCCATTTTAATATCAAATGCCTCGATTTTTTTCCCTAAATATTCTGGTGTACGTCCAACAAGTAAACCGGCAATAAAAACAGTCAACAACAAGAATGCCAACATGCCATATAAACCACTACCAACTCCACCAAAGATGATCTCACCTAATTGCATCAAGAAAAGCGGAATACCACCACCCAAGGGCGTAAAACTATCCAACATCGCATTTACTGAACCATTAGATGCCGCTGTGGTGCTGACTGCCCACAAACTTGACCAACCCACGCCAAAACGTACTTCTTTTCCTTCCATGTTCAAGGAACCAAGGACATTTGCAAAGTTAGGCCCATGGAACTCACTAAATGCTACACCGACGAATGCTGCAAAAAGAAAAGCGAGCGAAACAATCAAAATCGTCCGGCCTTGCTTCCACTCTTTGACCCAATAGCCAAAAGCAAAGATCAAAGCAGTTGGTATCAACAAAATGGCGATATTCTCAATGAAATTTGAAAAAATCGTCGGATTCTCAAACGGATGAGCGGAATTAGCGCCGAAAAAGCCACCGCCATTCGTACCTAGTTGCTTGATGGCTACTTGACTGGCTACAGGACCTAAATATAACCACAAGGATTCGCCAGATAAGCCGGTATAAGACATCCCATGACTAAACGTTTGGACCACGCCTTGAGAAATCAAAAGTACGGCAGTAATCAATGATAATGGTAGAAAAATGTAAAGCAAGCCACGGACTAGATCTTGCCAAAAATTACCAAGTTGGCTTGATTTCCTTTGGATGATGCCACGGATCAATGCGCAAAGTACCGCTAAACCTACAGCTGCTGATAAGAAATTTTGAACAGTTAAACCAAACATTTGCGTCGTATTCGAAAGTGTTACTTCTCCAGCGTAAGCTTGCCAGTTTGTATTTGTCACGAAACTTACCGCTGTATTCACCGCTAAATCAAACGGCAAATTCTCCACTCCATTGTTGCCAGGAAGCCACCCTTGAATCATCAAGAGCCCTGTCAAAAATAGCAACGAACAAATCCCTACACCCAACACATGAGCTAAATAGCGTTTGGCAGTCATTTTCTTTTGACTTTCAGAACCAATGATTTTATAGAAAAACCGTTCGAGCGGTTGAATGAAACGAACATATTTCGGTGTTTCGCCTGTCATGATCAACTTGATGTACCACCCAAGCGGTGCGGCTAAAACAAGTAATATAAAAAAGAAAAACAATCCTTGGAATACTGCACTCATCATTGCTCTTCCCCCTTAAATAAAAACCAAAATAGATAACCTAACAAAATAAAACTGATAAAACCTAAAAATAAAATCATGTTCTTCCTCTCCTTTGTTTTTATCATAGACAAAGGGCTATAAAGATAGTGTTAATGTTCTAGAAATTTCTTTATATTTTCTTTATACGATACAAAAACAGCGAAATCTCAAGGACTAGCCCTTGCCTGATTTCGCTGTTTCTGTAAAAATCTGTACAAAAAAAGACGTTCCGATCATCTCATGAACATCTTTATCTGTTTCTTCTTCTCATTTCATTTCTATCACAATAAGCAAATGTTACTTTCTGACCCATTTTTGGAAGCGATGCGCATAATGATTGTCTTGATCCATGATTCCCTCATGTTCTTCTGCTAGCACAAAATCGCTAAAATCGATCTCACCGATATACGTATCTCCTTCAAATTCGCCATCAATCAACGTTCGCCAAATAATCGCTGTTTGAGGTAAAAGCGCTTGAAAGATCCGACTCCCTCCAGAAACATAAATATCTTCTGTAACAGTCTCTGCAAAAGCCAACAATTCATCGATCGAATGCATCACTTCTGCATTTTCTTTGACCTCAAAATCTTCTTGGGTCGTCAACACGATGATATGTCGATAAGGAAGTGATAGATCACCCATTCCTTCATATGTTTTACGCCCCATTACTAATAGACGATCCATTGTATGTTCTCTAAAAAAACGCATGTCATTAGGTAATCGCCAAGGCAATAAGCCATCTTTACCGATCAAGCCATTCTTATCTTGTGCCCACATAGAAATAAACATTCTGAATCGCTCCTTTCCTCTACTACCTATTATACTAAAAATAAAAAAGCTTGGGTACAGACCCAAACTTTTTTAGACGAATTATTTTGTTTCGCGGTGCAAAGTAACTTTACGTTCGCGTGGGCAATATTTTTGCTTTTCCAAACGATCAGGATTGTTACGTTTGTTTTTGTTAGTTAGGTAGTTACGTTCTTTACAAGAAGTACACTCTAAAGTAATGTTTACGCGCATGATTTTCCCTCCCATTTATACTAGAATCCTCTAAGATGACTCTCAGACTTGATTATCTTACCATGATTTTTATCAGATTGCTAGCCTTTTTCACGATTTTGTTAAGTAGTTCTACTTGACGAGCATAAAACGAGTTTTTTCTAAAAACGAAACAGATGATTTTTCTTTTTTACAAGTTGAGATTACACTTGTTATAGTAGTGAAATTCATTCTTTTAGGAGGAATCAATTATGCCTTGGAATATGAAAGACTTTCCACCAGCGATGAAGAACTTAGAAGAGTTGACTAAAAAGAAAGCCATTGATATCGGCAATGCTTTGCTAGATGAGGGTTACCCGGATGATCGAGCAATCCCAATCGCGATCAGTCAAGCGAAAGAATGGTACGAAAGCGCAGATGAGCAAGAAAAAAAAGCTTTTTCAAAAGAGAAAAATCCCCAAAAAGAGGATAAGCATGACAGTAATCCACGAGCATCAAAATTATTAGATGCCAACGTCGAAGTCAAATTTGAAGAAGATCACTGGATCGTTCGCTCAAAAGGCGCTGAAAAAGCCAGCAACCATTTCGACAAGAAAGAAGAAGCCATCGAAAAAGGAAAAGAAGTCGCTCGGAATAAAGAAACTTCTTTGCTGATCTATAAAAAAGATGGTTCATTTGAACGAGAAGTCCATTATTGATCGTCAATTTTCAAGTAAATTTGTTTGAACATGGCTCATTCATTTTTAACCGAAATCAGTCAGTTATTGCGCAAAAAAAAACGAAGAACCTATCCAAATCGGATCGGCACTCTTCGTTTTTTGCATTTTTAGAGATAAATTCTTAATCGTTTAAACTGTGACGTATTGGATCGATTCAGCTTGAGGAATCGTTTCATCTACAAAATAAACTTTATACCAAGTCAAGAAACTAAAGATCGTCCAAATCTTACGTTGTTCTTCACTTCGACCTTCATGATGGTCATTTAGTAATTTGATGATTTTATCTTGATCAAAGAACTCTTTCGCAAAATCAGCTTCAAATAATTCTTTGACTTGACGATACCCATGCTCTTCTTTCAACCAAGCTTTGATCGGTACAGGGAAGCCAAGTTTCACACGATTAGACCATTCCTCAGGCAAATGCTTATTCGCAGCTTGTCTAAAGACATCTTTCGTATTGTTTTGATTCAATAGATACTTGCTTGGGATCTGTTGAGCCAATTTCATCACTTCGATATCTAACAATGGTACCCGCACTTCTAGTGAGCTTGCCATTGAAAGTTTATCGGCTTTCAACAAGATATCTTTTGGCATCCACTGATGCAAGTCGACATATTGCATCTTGTTGATCTCATCTTCGATTCCTTCAGTTTTCGCATAATGCTCTGCCATGATTTCTTTGACTGTCGGCGCTTTTTGGAACGCTGGAGTCAACAAGCTAGCCGCTTCGTTTTCTTCAAAGATTCGTGCATGTCCGATGAAATATTCTTTTGCTGGTGCTAAAGATTCATATAAATGGATCCTACCATGGAAGTTACGCATTTTCCCGATTTTTCTTCCTAGATTATAGCGAGTTCCTTTAGGTAATTTTTTCAACCCTTGGGCAATCACGCGGATAAATTTAGAGTTTGTATGAAACCCATATGATTGATAGCCAGCAAATAATTCATCTGCTCCTTCACCGGATTGAACCACACGAACACTTTGCGCCGCAAGATTTGCTAAAAAGTACAGCGGTACACAAGACGGATTGGAATCAGGTTCATCTAAATGATATTGGATCAAAGGAAAAGCTTTAAAGGACATATCGCCGTCGATGACCGCCGCCGTATTATCTAAGTCAAGCATCTCTGTTAATTTACGCGCTTCAATCGCTTCATTATAAGTTTTATCATCAAACCCGATTGAGAATGAATGGTCAGGTTTCAAAACAGAAGTCACATAACTTGAATCGACTCCACTTGATAAAAACGAACCAACTTCGACATCACTGATCGTGTGTGCTTCAATCGATGCTTTGACTGTTTCATCAATTTGATCAATCCATTCTTGACGACTCTTCGTTCCTTTTTCTTCAAAATTCGCATCCCAATACTGTTGGATGTCCATTTGGCCATCTTTGTAAGTGAAATAGTGACCTTCTGGCAAACGATATACGCCTTTAAAGAAGGTTTCCCCATTCAAAGGAGAATATTGGAACGTCATATAAGGTTTCAAGGCTGCCTGGTTTAGTTCTTTATTGAAATCTGGATGTGGTAAAAAGCTCTTGATTTCAGAACCAAACATAAATGTTCCATTCATTTCAGCATAATAATACGGTTTGATCCCAAAATGGTCTCTTGCACCGAATAATTCTTTTTTTTCATTGTCCCAAATCGCAAAAGCAAACATCCCACGCACTTTTTGCAATAACTCAGTTCCCCACTCTTCATAGCCATGCAATAACACTTCTGTATCTGCATGAGTTTGGAACACATGACCTGCATTGATCAATTCTTTTCTTAGCGGTTGATAGTTATAGATCTCTCCATTAAAAATAATGATCTTTGTTCGATCTTCATTGTAAATCGGCTGTGTGCCGCCTTCTAAATCAATAATACTTAAACGTCTAAAACCCAAAGCCACATCAGAATCAATGTACTCACCAGAACTATTTGGTCCACGATGAATGATGCGATCCATCATATCATTGATGATTGCTTTTTTATTATCTTTGTCATTAACAAATCCTACGATTCCGCACATTTATTTCACATCCTACTAAAATTACTATTCCATTATTATGTCTACATGAATCTTATCACAGGAAGGCATTCAGAATGAATGATTTCCACTCTTACAATTTCGTCACATGTGAACAAATCAAATGGAAAATCTCTGACTTTAAAAAAAGTAGACTCAACAATTAATTTAACACGTTTTAACCTAGGAAGCTACTGGATTCTCCTACTGTTAACAAATATTTCATGTTATTCATAAATAGGGAGATTTTTGCACACGGACACCCACAAAATAACAAGCGGTTACATTTGCATTTCTAGTCCATGATTCGATTGCTAAATAATAAATTATCTGCGTTTTTACTTACCTCACTCTTTTACATGGAAGTGTAAGAAAAAACTTATGATTGATAAAAGTGTTTTAGCCAAAAAGGTTTATGTTGCCCCTAACACCCCATCAAAAAAGGGCTTATCTACCATGCAGTTTATTTAAAAATAACTAATGAATACCATATTTTTTTGACTTTATCTATACCAAGAAGCAACTTTCTAGAAGCTTAAAAGTCCAAAGAATAACTATAACCTTATATCAAATCACTTGACGAAATGACCGTTTTCATAGATGCTCAATCTAAGAACTTATTTTTGAAGTTAGGACGGGAGACTATGAAAATCGGAAAAGTAATATTAGGAATATTGTTAGGGGTAACAACTATTATCGGGGCGTTCATGTTAGGGCTCATGCTATTTCCATTATTTGCACCAGAAAATAAAGCCGTTCCACCGCAAGAAATAACAAGGCAAGAAACCAACAGTCCACATACGGTAAGTACTAAAGATTCATTGACCACTACAGAAACAACAGGCAATGAAGAACAAGTTTTCTCAAATCAAACACCTAGAGAACAAAATCAATCGCATGATCCAGTATTAGAAAAAGCGTTAAGCACACCCGCCACCCCTTTAACAGCTTTTACTTCAGATCCTTACGGTTGGGATCTAAACCAAGCAAGCATCACAAACGGCACAGCTCAGTCAATCGGTTGGATCCAGGCAGAAGATGCAACTGGACGTATCGAGGTCGAATACCATTGTTTCGCTTGCGACACCAGCTGGGTAGGTAAAAATTACTCTTATGAATGGAACGGACAAACAACTACTACTAAGATCACGCCTTTCACAATCATCGGTACGCCATGTGAACACCAAAAAGCACTCAAAAATAATGGCTATATCAGTTGATTCTTGTAAAATCAAACTTTCATGTATAAACAGTTGCACAGATCACCCATTGATAGTAAGCGCAAAAGCCAACCGACTGCTTTCATCGTTCTGACTTTTGCGCTTTGAATTGTTCGAATGAATACTTTTACTTATTCAGATAAACGACTACTTCTAGAATGTTCGCATAGTCAAACCAATTACTTGTATAACCATGAGAGTAAATCAACTAGTAATTAAAGCTTGTAAAAAAATTCAATCATTCTTTTTTAATTGCAAGAGTTTTTTTTAAACAACCTCTTCCATGATCATGAAAAAATAATACTCTTGATTGCCCATTCTTCCAGTATAATTTACTTATCAACGAGCAAAACGTTGAAATAAATCAGGATGGTAGATAGAGATGGCAATTTATTATTTTAACAAAAAAGCAGATAATCAAGGGAATCACAAAGTCCACGTGATCTCATGTACGCATTGTCCAGAAGATGCCCTTTTTATTGGCGTATTTACTACTTGCGAAGAAGCCTTACATAAAGCAAACCAAACCCACGCATCAAAAAATTTCAATGGGTGTCTTCATTGCTGCAAAGAATGTTATAACGGATAAACGATTAAGGGATAGCTTGGCTATCTCTTTTTGTTTGGAGGTGATGACATGCTGGGCTATTTAAGTAGATAAAATCCATTATTTCAAATTTTTCTAGTTACATGAAAGCTTAAATTCTATGCAAAGGGGTACCAAAAGGGGAACCAAAAAGAAAAAAGAAAGCTATCCAGCAACAGCCAGATAGCTCAAAAACGTTGATATAAAGGAAGGTACGGGACTTGAACCCGTGCACCACATTACTGCGGCTCGCCGGATTTCGAGTCCGGTGCATTACCACTCTGCCAACCTTCCATGCCTACTATTTTTAATCTTTTTCCATAAAATGTCAAGAGAAATTCTAGCGCTGATTTCAAATATATTTGTTTTCTAAAACCACGTTTACACATCACTATTGTTATGTTCAAATACAGAAAACTTTAAAACCACTTTATAAAAAAAACTTCCTCTCTGAGTTTATACTCTCAGAGAAAGAAGTTTACTGCATTATTCTAACGGATTTTTTCTGGATTTTCGATTGCCAATACAGAATCGACCGTTGTTTTGATGATCGAAATGATTTGCTCTTCTGTCGGATGCATAATACTAGAAGACATCAGTGAAGCGATCCCAGTAATCGTTACCCAAGTACCAGTATGAAGTGCATCAATATACTCTTCTGATAAATCTTTGTATCGTGCGTCTTCTTTCAAAAGCTTACGGAAATAATTATAAGAAAAATCATGCATCTTTTGACCATTTCCATGCTCATCGATATATAATGCCATATAAAGGCTATGGTTTTTCTTAGCAAAATAAATGTAATTAAGCCCTAAGTCGATAATCTTATCTCCTGTACGCTCAACAGGAAACACTTCTTCTTCTAACTGTTGGAAGATAACATCTAATAGCGTATTCTTCAAATCTTCCATATTCTTGAACTCTAAGTAGATCGGTTGAGTCGATATTCCCATCTTCTTAGCAATGTTTCTTGCAGTGAAACCTTTGAATCCTTCTTTAGCAACAACTTCGTATGCAGCTTTCAGAATTTGATCCTTCGTATAGACTTTTCTTCTCATAATAAAACTCCCCCACTTCATGCTACAGTCTGTGTTCTTTTATTTTAACCGATAATGATTCATTTTTGCAAATAATATACCTAAATTGTTATATTTTAAAGCATTTATGTGTTTTTTATTGGATTTTCTCAATTTTCTAACAATTTTCCCGCCAAATTTGTTTCCCCTTACAATTTTTGATTTTATGTTGAATTTAAGTTGACCAAAAGTTTTCTTTCAAGTTATAGTTAAATAAAAAGGAAAAGAAGGTGTGTAATGAAGAATAAAAGTGACGTTATTTATATTCATCCTAAAAAAAGAATCATTTCTCAAAGGAAAAACTATTTTTACCTTATTTTTACAGGCGTGTTTTTTTTGATTATTGGATTGCTTAGCGATTCTTTATCGAATAACCTCGTAGGATTAATGGTCATCATGACCTCCCCCAGTAATCTTTTAACAGACTATATTGCTTTAGGTGGATTTGGAAGCGCATTTATGAATGTAGGCTTACTTACACTCTCTTCTGTGTTACTCGCCTATCGCCATAAAGTCATGTTGAATGGTGCGATGTTTGCTTCAATCTTGACTGTCGCAGGCTTTTCTTTCTTTGGAAAAAATCTATATAATTCCATCTCGATCATTCTCGGTGTTTATCTCTATGCTCATTTTATGCACAAGCCATTTTCTCAATATGTGATGATTGGCTTGTTCGGTAGCGCACTCTCCCCTGTTGTCAGCTATATTACGTTCGGGATTGGCTTACCTTTGCTTCAAGGTGCCTTTCTTGGGAACTTAGCTGGTTTGATCGTCGGCTTTTTATTGCCGATCTTAGCAGTTCAAACACTTACTTTTCATCGCGGTTTTACACTTTACAATATTGGCTTTACATCCGGCTTGATCGCGATGTTAGTAACAGGCATTCTCCGGCAATTTAGTTACTCGATCGAAGTTCAATCGATTCTTTCAACGGATCATCACCGTGAATTGACCTGGATCATTTTTCTATTCTTTTTATCAACTGCTCTTTGCGGTTTCTTCTTCAACTCATTTAAGTTGAAAGGCTTGCGTGAAATTTTTGAATCATCAGGGAAACTAACAACGGATTTTATTGGTACTGCTGGTATCGGTGCTACTTTGATCAACATGGGCTTAGTTGGCTTGTTACTTTTGTCTTACGTCTTGTTGATCGGTGGGGTATTGAATGGGCCCGTGACTGGCGGGATCATCTCTGTGGCTGGTTTCAGTTCGTTTGGAAGCCACGTAAAAAACTGTTTCCCGATCCTTATCGGTATTTATATCGCTTCTATCTTAGGAACGATGCACGATATGACACAAACGACCATGCTTGTCGCAGCGATTTTTGGCACAGGCTTAGCCCCAATCAGTGGATTTTATGGAGGAGTGTACGGAGTGATTGCTGGCTTTTTACATATTACTCTTGTCCATAATCTCAGTACATTACACGGGGGATTAAATTTATATAATAGTGGATTTTCAACGGGATTCATTGCTGGTATACTAGTGCCTATCCTAGAAAATTTTACGTTTACCGGGAAGGGAAAGAACGCACATGGAAAAAGAGCTATCAAAGAGGATCATTGATGAATTCCTCACGTATTTTTACGAACACGAAATCAATGAGATTCGTATCGGATTAGAATATACCGACGAAGGACTGTATATCGAATTTCAAGGAACCACGATGAATCCGCCAAAAGATTTAAATAATTTAGCAACACTATTGAATACACCTAGAGACCCCAGTATGGAAATCTATTACCACGAACTGCTAGGCACCCCTTCTCACGGTCAAGAATCTTATCGGCTACTTGGAAATTTGATCGATGATGTAGAGATCATGTATGATTCGCCAATTCTGAACATCAAGATTTTTCGTCGAATTGAACTTTAACTTAAATAGGTCACCGAATGAGATCATAAATTTAAGTAAATAAGTCTCTGGTTGGATGTTTTATTTTAACTCATCCTCTATACTTGGTTAGAACTTACAAAATTGTTTGTTGTTTTTCACTTTAAATAGTGGCGAGCGATTACTCACTTCATGTAAAATACAAGTATCAGATGAAAACCTCGAAGGAGTTGACTAGGGATGAACGTTGCAGTATCACGAAAATTAATGAATATCATATCGATCATCGGGATTGGATTCTCAGTGGCAATCACGATTTATTTTATTAATCTAGGCGTATTTAAAGATATAAACGCATTAAAAGGGCTTGTGGGTGATTCAATTATCTTAGGTCCCATTATCTTTATCTTGATTCAAATACTGCAAGTCGTCATACCGATCATTCCTGGTGGGATCAGCACCGCTGCTGGCGTCCTGATTTTTGGTCCTTATGCCGGGTTTATCTATAATTATGTCGGTATTTGTATCGGTTCGATCATCATTTTCTTATTAGGTAGAAAATATGGTAAACCATTTATACTATCGATGATCAGCGACAAAACCTACGATAAATATATCGGTTGGTTGGATAACCAAAGTCGCTTTGAAAAACTTTTTGCACTAGCGATCTTCTTGCCAGTAGCACCAGACGATGCCTTATGTTTGATGGCTGGCTTGACAAACATCTCAGTCAAAAAGTACACTTTGATCATATTGATCGCTAAACCTTTATCGATCTTTTTGTACAGTATGGCATTGATTTATGGTGGCAACTTCCTGACTGGCTTGTTAGGATGATTCCTTAATAGACACACTATGAGTACTGCAATGAATATTTACTGCAGTACTCCTTTTTTATTTTTTGCGTTATAATGTTAGGAGTAGGTGATAGTAATGATCGTTTATATAAAACGTAGTTTAGGAAATGCTTGGGACTTCCTCAAAGGGACGCAAGCTTACTTTCGTGACGTAGTTTTGATGCATGGGTTCATCTTATTTATTTGTTTACCTTTGCTCGGAAGTACAACACGTTTGATTTTACAACGTGGGTCGATTGATTATCTCTCCACTGATAATATCCCCACATTGATTTCACAGCATCCAGTCGTTTTTTTCTCCTTGATCGCTGTCTTGTTGATGATTTTACTCCTAGTTTATTTTGAGTTCACTTTTTTACTGATGAGTGTTTATTTTATCAAAAAACAAGAACCGATATCGTTGAAACAATTACTGCAATTGACGATTCGGCAACTAAAAAAAGTTCGTCCGATGATTTTTTTATTTTTCTTGGCTTACTTCTTTCTGATTTTACCAGTCAGTGGAATGAGCTTTAATTCTGATTTACTTTCTAGAATCAAGATTCCTGCATTTATTATCGACTTTATTTTTGCAAACCGCTGGATCGTCGTCAGCTCTTTTCTTTTGGTTTATGTATTCCTCGGCTATATTGGGATTCGTTTGGTTTTCTCTTTACCAGAAATGATTTTAAGAGACCGTCCTTTTCGTGAAGCCGTTCGAGAAAGTTGGCGGTTGACCAAATCACGATTTTTCGCGATTTCAGGACAGTTCTTGATTATTAGTGGAACGCTTCTCTTGATTTCAACAATCGGTTACTTAGCGATTATCTCTGGTCAGATTTTAGTTGAGACCTATTTTTCTGAGTATTCATTGATCAGTGCTGTGTTTGCAATGACTCTTTTACAAGGCGTCATCTTGTTCAATTTTGTGATGTCGACCGTGGGTATTTTTTATGTCATTGTGGACTTTATGGATGACGAAGGGTTTTTACCCGATATCCCTAGCTGGTTTTCACCACAAGAAGAACCTCAAAAGCATTCTGCTGTAAAGAATACTGCATTGACCTTATTTGCCGTATTTTTTGGTGTCGGTGTATGTATTTACAATATGAACTACTTGGACTCTGCCTCTGAAACAACCCCCCTCACCATTTCTCATCGGGGAGTTAGCTCTGGGAATAGCGCGCAAAATACGATTGCCGCTTTAGAAAAGACGAGTAAAAATTACCATCCTGATTATGTAGAGATGGATGTTCAAGAAACAAAAGACGGCCAGTTCGTTGTGATGCATGACTTCAATCTTAGAAATCTGACAGGAGTCAATAAGGCACCGCAAGATTTGACACTTGAAGAATTAGAAAAATTGACCGTCACTGAAAATGGTGCCAAAGAACCACTAGTTTCATTTGACACATATCTAAAACGAGCAAATGAATTAAATCAGAAATTACTCATTGAAATCAAAACGACTAGAAAAGACTCAAAAGATCTAGTCAAAAATTTTGTTAAGAAATACGAAGAGAATATTTTAACACATGGACATATTTTACAAAGTTTGACTTATCAAACAGTTTCAGAGTTAAAAGCTGAAAATCCAGATTTTTATGTTGGGTATATTTTACCTTTTAATATCATTGGTCCTCCAGTTACCCCAGGTGATTTCCTAACCATGGAATACAGTACGATCAATCGTAACTTTATCGATTCTGCCCATCAAGATGGCAAAAAAGTCTATGTATGGACCCTAAATGATTCAGACGATATGAGCCGAATGATGTTTTATGGCGTAGATGGCATCATTACAGATGATATGCAAGCTTTAAATGCTACGATCAAGAACACAGAAGGCGAAATAACCTACTCAGACAAATTATTAAACTTTGTTCTAGGTGTTGGATAAAACAAAAGCGTATCGCTCACTGTCCGATTGGATAAGTAAGCGACACGCTTTTTAGTTTATCTTTCTCTTGATTCCTTAATCGCCCGAACGACTGCTAAAACAGCGGGAATAGCAGAAATAACTGCTAGAAAAATACCCAATTTACCAGAATTTTTTCTTTTTTGCATAGCGTTTCGCCCCCTTTCTTTTATTATAATGAACTTTGCGAAATATCTCAAAACAAGTGTTTGCTCGTTTAATTCTTGGATTTCCCACTAATTTACTTCTCCCTCCTTTCAATACCAGTAAACCAAACGTCAGATATGACAATATTGTTTGAACATTCTCCCAAGCTGTTCGTGAGTCTTCATTCAAAAACAGCTACACTTAGATCAAAGAGGTGAATAATAATGGTCTATGTACAAACAGGAGTTTTTTTACTATTAATGATTGGTTTATTGATTGGAATCACGGAAAATTAATCGAGATATAACTCTCCCCTTTTATGCAATAGCACTTTGATTGCCCAAATTTTGAAATGGTGCTAAACTTGAATTGTATCCGAAAGTTTCACAGAAAGTTTCATGGATACGTTACTTTTCAAGGAAGGGAGGAAACCTATATGACATTCACAAACACAACTATCAGCTATCGTGTAGCTTTTGATAGCTCGACTAACCGCTTCATGGCAATCGATGCAATGAATGAACAACATGTTGCTTATGGGGTCACCATTGAACAAGCAGTAAAAGCATTACACGAATCTAACTAAGGAGTGTCCCTTTTTCATGCCAGCTGATAATTCTATCAAGAAGTAAAAGACGTTTATGGCCAAGTGAGCCACAGAAACGTCTTTTTTGTTTACTTCAAAAAATATTAAACGCAAGTACTACTTACAATAAAATCCACAGTTTATTTTTTACTCCTCCCCTGCTCCTCTGAAAAATCACGCCATTTTTTTAAACGTACTTTAACAAACTCTGGCACAGGAATCCCTAACTTTCGCAAATTTTCAATCACAGACAAACCATAGATTGCACAATACGAGAACACTAAAGCAATCCCAATTGCTTCAAAACCAGTAATCTTTAAATAAGGATATGCAATCGCAACAATAAGAAAAATCATCACGTACTTGACTAGATCTTTCAGAAAAGATTGTTTGCTACGTTTCTTTTTTTCTGTTTTCAAACAAATTCCGCTAATGAAATCAATACATAGAATCAATAAAAATATCTGAATATACACATTACTCCCAAGATTTTTAAACTCATTCAATACCACAGCATTATCTACGATCATTTCCTCACCCTCTACTTTCCAGATTATTTCCCATTATTTTTTAACTCGGCTTGCTGTACTTCTCAATTGTTTGAAATAGTAAAAATATCATCATCTTTGACACAAAATGACTTTTAAGCTATCATAAAATCAATAAAAGAAAAAGAATACGCTTTAACTTAATTGAACTAGCTTGCTTGAACTTCTAAGTTACTGAATTCTTGTCTTTTTAAATGATTAAACGATTGTATAAGTAAACTATAATAGCATAAAAGCTAATTGTCAACCGAAATAACTTTTAAGCTATCTCAAGATCAAGAAAGGTGGTTCCTCATGACACTTGTTACAAGAATCAAACAATTAGCGGAAGAAAAAAAAGTAACCTTTGCTGAAGTCGAACGTGCCGTAGGAATCTCTAATGGGCAAATCAGACGATGGGACCGTGTTTCGCCAAAGTCGGAAAACTTAAAAAAAGTAGCTGATTATTTTGGCGTAACGACTGATTTCCTTTTGGGCAGCAACCAAGCACCAAAATGGGCAAATACAGACGATCTATTTGAATTGGACAAAATGCTTAATTCAAATGTCAACATGGCGTATGGCGGCGAAACATTGACAGAACAAGAAAAGCAACGTGTAAAAGATGTACTGACCGGGCTTTTCTGGGAATTTCGAAAACGCGACAAAGAGAAGTGAGCGTATATGGAGATGGATATTATCAAACTAGTAAGCGAACTGAAGCGCACCTATGATACTGCCAATCCTTTTGTCATTGCTGAAAAATTAGGAATAGAAATCAGATATGTTTCTTTTCTAGATAATCCAAAAGGACAGTTTCAAGAACTATTAGGCTCCCCTATTATCTTGTTGAACAACTCACTAAAAGAATCAGAAGAACGTTTTTACATTTGCGCCCATGAACTTGGACACGCCTTGTTCCATCGTGAAATCTCAAGTTACTATGTGTCATCCAGAAACTCAAGAAGCAAATCAGAAAGTGAAGCCAACTGCTTCGCTTCCAATCTGATCGTTTCCTTGTATAAGGAAGATACAGAAACCTATCCAAGAGAAGTCGAGGAGCTAACACGACTCTATGGACTTCCGGAGAGTTGTTATCGGTTTTTGATATGAAATGGAATAAACTACAGATTTTCGAAAGATGATACTGTAGTTTATTCTATTTTTTAGATCAAAATCATTTTGGATTGTAAGAATTTACTCAGTGTCGTTAGCAAAAAAATACCGAATCATTATAAGAAAAGGTTTTACCAATCTATTTCTCAAAATTAGTAGTTTTCTCTGGTTCAATTTTGATAAATGATGATAAGTAACGCAATAAAAAAAGTAACATTTCCATCTTATATATAACTATTCTGATTTTTATTTTTTTCATATAAGTAAAGCAGCAACTTCGATAACAATCACAAAATTTCTAATAAAACGAATTTCCCCTCTTCTTATTTACTTTACCTAAATTGTTCATAGTCCTTATAT
>NZ_JAFLWG010000022.1:0-14102 GCF_017316315.1 Enterococcus sp. DIV1298c
GACCTTGTTCCAATTTTTTTGTCGATTTAATATTAACGAATACTTGCATTGACTGTTTCTGCCAACGCCTTCTCAACTTTGCTCATCGCTTGATTGATTTCTTCGTCCGTTAGTGTTGCTTCCGGGTTTTCAAAACTTAATGTATACGCAACTGATTTGTGTCCTGCTTCGATGTTTGCACCTTGATATACATCGAATAGTTCAACATTTGTCAAGAAACGGCCAGCAGCTGATTGGATTGTGCGAACGATTTCTTGGTTCGTCACATTTTCAGCAACTAACATCGCAATGTCACGCGTTACACTTGGGAATTTTGTTACTGGTCGGAATGTGATCCCTTTTTGAGCTGCTTCAACGACGGTCGCTAAATCAAACTCAGCAACATATGTTTCTGGAATATCGTAAGCTTTTGCGGTCATCGGATGGACTTGACCAACAAAGCCGATCATTGTCTCCCCTAAATAAATTGCCGCAGTACGACCTGGATGAAGTTCTTTGATCGTTGTCAATGCTTGGTAACTGATGTCATCAGCCAATGAAAGCTGTTCAAAAACATTGGCCAAGATCCCTTTGACAGTAAAGAAGTCAACTGCTTGCGGCTTACTTTGCCAACTTTTCTCTGCCCATGTACCAGTTACTGCAAGAGCTACGTGAGTGACTTCTTGTGGTAGATGAGTCAATGGATCGTTTTCTTGATAGAATACGCGACCCACTTCATAAAATGCGATATCCGCATTTTTACGTGCCGTGTTATATTGGACGTTATCTAATAGACCACTGATCAAGTTCATGCGTAAGACAGAACGGTCTTCACTCATTGGCCAATCCAAGCGAGTGATTGCTGTTTCTTTCAACGCGAATTGACGAGATTTTTCTTCTGTGGTCAGCGCATAACTGATTGCTTCACTTAATCCGCTACCTTCCAGTAACGTACGGATCTTACGTGTAGTCGCTTGTTCTTGTGTCAAGCTTCCTGCAACTGTTTCGCCACTTGGTAACGTTGAAGGCAGACGATCGTAGCCATAGATACGTGCTACTTCTTCAATGATATCTGCTTCGATCTGGATATCCCAACGTCTTGGCGGCACGATGACTGTATATGCTTCACCTTCGACTTGATAGCCGAATCCTAATGCTTCAAAAATCTCACTGACTTCAGATACAGTCAATGCTGTACCTAAATAATGGTTGATACGATCCAATGTGATTTGCACTTTTACTTCTTCTGCTTGATACTCAGAGCCTTTGACAGCACCTTGTAACACTTCTCCGCCTGCTAAAGCAACGATCATTGCCGCAGCCACATCACTTGCTTCGCCTACAGTTGCTTTATTGATGCCTTTTTCAAAGCGCGCAGATGATTCACTACGAAGATTGAAACGTTTCGCTGTTCGGCGAATCGAGATTGGGTCGAATAAAGCAGATTCTAATGCCACAGTTGTGGTTGTTTCTGTGATCTCTGAATCAAGTCCGCCCATGACACCAGCTAAAGCCACTGGTACTTGACCGTTCGTGATGACTAGATCTTCTGCGGTCAATGTGCGAGTTTCGCCATCCAACGTCACAATGTTTTCTTCTGCTGCTGCGTGACGCACCACGATTTCTTCTGTGCCTAACTTATCATAGTCAAACGCATGTAATGGTTGGCCGAACAATAATAAGATATAGTTTGTGATATCCACGACATTGTTGATTGGGCGGATTCCTTCATTCATCAAAATATTTTGCAGCCATTGTGGACTCGATTGGATCTTGACGTTTTCAATGATGCGGATTTGATAAGCTGGTACCAATTCCTTGTCTTCCACTGTTACCGCAATTTTTTCTAAAGCTTTACGATCGACTTCTACTAATTCTTCCTCATTGAATGCCGGTGTTTGACGATAGATCGCGCCGACTTCATAAGCCACACCTCTCATTGATAAGGCATCCGCACGGTTTGGTGTGATCGATAATTCGATGATCGCATCATCCATATCTAAATAAGAAAAGACTGGTTCACCGTTGACCGCTTCTTGTGGTAAATAGTAGATACCTTCTGAATATTCTTTAGGTACGACACTGTCAGAATAACCAATTTCTTGTAACGCACAGATCATCCCATTAGAGACTTGTCCGCGCATTTTTCCTTTTTTGATTTTGACATTGCCTGCAATCCGTGAATTTGGTAAAGCCACAATGACTTTGATTCCTGCTTTGACATTCGGCGCACCACAAACGATTTGTGATAATTCTTCCTCACCGATGTCTACTTGACAGATCGATAGGTGATCAGAATCAGGATGTGGGACACATTCCTTCACTTCTCCCACAACGATTTTCTTCAAGCCTTCTTCAGGTACAGTGACCCCTTCGACTTCGATTCCTGTGACCGACATTTTATCCGCAAGTTCTTGCGGTGTCACATTTGATAAATCAACGTATTGATTCAACCATTTATATGATACTAACATTCTTTTACTCCCCCTTGAACTGACTTAAGAAGCGCAAGTCATTTTGATAGAAATTACGAATATCGTTGACACCATAGCGTAACATTGCGACACGATCTGGTCCCAGTCCAAAAGCAAAACCGGAGTATTCTTCAGGATCGATCCCTGACATTTCCAAAACATTCGGATGAACCATCCCAGCGCCTAAAATTTCGATCCAGCCGGTGTGTTTGCAGACGTTACAGCCTGAGCCACCGCATTTGAAACAGCTGACATCGACTTCAACAGAAGGCTCTGTGAACGGGAAATAACTTGGTCGTAAACGGATTTGGCGATCTTCACCGAACATCTTCTTCATCACGACTTCCAATGTGCCTTTCAGATCTCCCATCGTGACATTCTTATCGATCACTAATCCTTCGATCTGATGAAATTGATGACTATGCGTTGCATCATCTGTATCACGTCGGAAAACTTTCCCAGGTGAGATCATACGTAGCGCGCCTTTTGAAAAGTCATGTTTTTCCATTGTCCGTGCTTGGACAGGCGACGTATGCGTACGGATCAAGATTTCTTCTGAAATATAGAAGGTATCTTGCATATCACGAGCTGGATGATCTTTTGGTAAATTCATTCGTTCGAAGTTATAATGATCTGACTCCACTTCATAGCCTTCAACGATTTGATAGCCCATACCAACAAAAATATCTTCGATTTCTTCCATGATCTGTGTCAAGATGTGGCGTGTGCCTTGTTTGACTGAACGACCTGGCAGTGTCACGTCGATGGTTTCTTTTTCTAATGCTGCATTCATGGCAGCAGTTTCTAAGACTGCTTTTCTTTCCTCGATCTCTTGTGTCAATAGATCACGGATCTCATTGGCAAAGCTTCCCACTTTTGGACGCTCTTCCGGACTTAAATCTTTCATTCCTCGCAAGACCTCAGTGATTGGTCCTTTTTTTCCTAGTGTTTCGACACGGATCTGATTTAATTCTTTTAGATCCTGTACTTGCTTGATCTTGACGATCGTTGCTTCCTTCAAGCTTTCGAGTTGTGCTTGTAAAGACATGCGCGATTTCCTCCTTTAAAATTCAAATGCAAAAAAGACCTCATTCCTATCAAGGAACGAGGTCTTCGCGTTACCATCCTAATTTACGATCCAAACGACCGTACACTCATTTTATTAACGACAGACGTTCTGCCGGCCTGAAAAAAATTCCAGACGAACTCGGAAAGTGAACTTCATTTTTCAAACACAGGATCTGCTTTCAGTCTATGACAGATCTCCCTTGACTGGTTCAACCAAACTACTCTTTTTCGTCATCGTTCTTTTTTGATTATTCAACTAAAAACCAGTGTACAAGATTTTTGAGACAAAATCAACTGCATTCTTCGGGTGTGACCCATTTCTCACTCCAAAGTTGTAACTGGACCATCGCTTTTTGTAAATCTGCTCCTTTTTCAGTCAGCATATATTCAGAACGACTCGATTCATTGCATGAAAAATTACGCGTAACGATTTTTTCTTTTTCTAATTCTTTTAATCGTTCGACCAAGACACGGTCACTGACCATTGGGATTTTTGCAGAGAGATCAACAAAGCGCTGCGGACCATTTTCGAGTAATACATCGATAATCAATCCATTCCATTTTTTTCCTAAAATCGAGAATGTTTTTTCAAATTTGGGACACAGAATGAATTCTGTCTGTGTTAGCTCCATCTTACTCACCTCTTTTTATGAGTATAGCATATTACTTACAAAGTGTAAGTCCAGTTTGCTCAATTCTTATTCTTTATTAAGATTTATTATTTTCTTCGCTTGTAATAACACTAGAAAGACATCTTGTACGGGTTTATTCAACGCTTCGCTCAATGCTCGTTGGTAGAGGTTCAATTGACCACGGTATTTGCTGATGACCTTTTCTATTTCCTCAGGATCTTCTGGATGCAAGATAAAATCGGTCTTGAAATCATAAAGCTGTACATACTCATCAAAGTCGAGATACCCGTCCACGATCCCATGGACTAATAATTCGTCTTGATCATTTGGATATTCTTTGAATACTTTTTCTGCTTGGAGAAGCATTGAAAATGGTTGTTCTCGTTTGACTTTTTCTGAATGTTCGATCAATGATTGGCCAAGAAATGATTCATAGAACCAAAGAATAGCTGCAATCGGTACTCTTTTAGCAACTTTCTCATCCACCAAGCGTTTTTTGACCAGTATCGCTAATTCTTTTTCGACTCGCTCTTTCGTCAAGTTTTCCAATGGTAATAACTGTAACAGAAAGTGTGTCGCAGTCCCCACTGCTGCGGCAGAAACTTTACGCTCTTTTTGTAAAAAACGGGGTTCTGCCAACTGATCTTGTGTATACCTGAACGGTTGTGCAAATGCTTTTTTATCACTTCTTTCCCAGGTCAATCGTGCATCTGGTGAATCATCCGGGTCTTCAAAAAGACGTTTGATCTCAGAAACAGATTGATAACTAGTCGTTTGCGAAGAAGCTTCATAAGGATAAGCAAACGCTAAACGAGTTTTTAGATCTGCGGACAATGGTGTTTGATCGCTTACATGCTCTTCTGCTTGTTCTTCTTTTGTTGCTAACGCTTGGCGTTGTGCGATGACCTCTTCTTGATTCATCCAAGTGATCGTAAAGTCTCCAGGCGAAGCTTTTAGTTGTGGCAACGGTGTAGCTTCTGGGAAGTATTCAGTCATTTTCGGATGGCGGATCAAACTATAGCCGATCCAATTCATCAAACTACTCATACTTTTCAGACGAATCACTGGATCTAGCACTAAGTCAGGTTGTTCGCTTGCTTCTGACCAAGCTTTGAACGTGTCTTCTTTGCTTTTATAGGAACCGACAATAAACAATTTTTGCTCTGCTCGTGTCAAGCCCACGTATAATTTACGCATTTCTTCCGAGAGCAGTTTTTTCTGTTTCGCTAATTTGATGGCTTGATAAGGCAAGGTATCATATAAGACCCGAGTATCTGGCTCCATATAGCGGACCCCTGCACCGAGTTTTTCTTCAAAAGCATAGCGGTTTTTTAAGTCTTGCAAATTAAATTGCTTCGTCATATCTAATAAAAAGACGATTGGGAACTCTAATCCTTTACTGGCATGGATAGTCATGACACGAACGGCATTGTCACTGGAAGCAAGGACAGGTTCCGCTAAATCTTTGTCTTTTTCCTGCATTTTTTCAATAAAGCGGACAAACTGGTAAAGTCCGCGAAAAGAGCTTTGTTCGTAAGCTTTCGCACGATCCACTAACGCATAAAGATTCGCTTGACGCTGCGCACCAGCTGGTAACCCTACGACGTATTCCAAATAGCCCGTTTGGTAATAGATCTCCCATAACAAATCAGTGATTGAAGAACGACGTGCTAACTCCCGCCATTGTTGTAATTGCTTGTTAAAATGAAGGAGTTTAGCCGACAACTCGTCTTCGTTATTATTTTGATAAGCTAGCACTGCATCATAGTAAGTATGCGCCTGATCTGCTAAGCGAATACGCGCTAATTCTGGTTCGATCAAGCCGACGATCGGCGAACGAAGGACAGAAGCCAACGGGATATCCTGATAAGGATTGTCGATCAGTTGCAGCAAGGAGATCATCGTGCGGATCTCGGTTGCTTGGAAATAATTTTGAGCATCATTTAACTCTAAGGGAATATCAAAGGTTTTGAACACTTCTAAGATTGTCAGATTGTTTTTCTTCGTCGGCGTCAGCAAAACGATATCTTTGTATTCGATTGGCCGTTCTTCTTGCCTTTTTTTATCGTAAATCATGAACTGTGAATCGATCAGCTGACGGATCTTCAACCCTGTCATAAACAATTCGCCTTCTGTTTTATCTTCCAATACTTCATCCATGGGTAGTTCGATTTCTGATGTTTCTTGGGCTTTTTCATAAATCAGGATCTCTGGTGAAAATCGCTCATTCTCTGGGAAACCAGAAAAACCAAGGACAAGTCTAGCCGCTTCATCGTAGGCGATCTGTCCGACTGTCGGGTCCATCAATTGTTCAAAGATCAAATTGGTAAATGCCAAAACTTCTTGCCGTGAGCGGAAATTTTCAGCTAAGACGATCCGTCGTCCGCCTCTTTCTTCCGAAAATTTCTCATATTTATTGATAAAAAGGGTGGGATCAGCTAAACGGAACGAATAGATCGACTGTTTGACATCCCCTACCATAAAGAGATTGCCTTTTTCTTCATCCGGTTCTCTGACCCAATAAAGTAATTCTTCTTGTAGCTGGTTGACGTCTTGGTATTCATCGACCATCACTTCTTTGAACTTCCTGCGATAATAATCCGAGGCTTCACTTGGTTGCCACGCTTCTTCTTGCTGTTTCGTCAGTATTTGTAGCGCTAAGTGTTCCAAATCGTTAAAATCCAGTACGCCTTTTTCGCGTTTGCGCGCACTGAATCCTTCCATGAAAAGTTTAGTGACTTCCGTCATTTGTTCAACGAGAGGTAACGCTTTTTGGCTTAACTCTTCGATTTGTGCGGGTGAAACTGGGAAATAGCTTTTACCGATTTGTTGCAAGATTTTTTTGGCACGATCTCTTAACGCCTTGACTTCAGCCGAACGCTCTTTTAACTCCGCTTTGCGACTGCTTTTGAATGTTGTGAACGTCAAATTTTCTAATCCTTGATAAGCATTCTCTAATTCATCACTGACGAATCCTTCATAGATTTGTTGGATACTTGCCTGCTCTTGGGCAACTTGTTCCAACATTTTTTCTAGCCCTTCCTCTTGTGCCAAAACAACCATTTCTTCATAAAGTTGCGTGCAATGAAGTAAGTCAGCTAAAACCAATGGCCGGATCTGTTCTTGATACAACGTAGAAGCTGCTAAGCCACCTTCTAAGCGATAAGCTTCAGGTAAACGGTCCAACCAAACGATAGGATCAGGATTTGCGCGGGCAAAATCATAGAGAGAAAACACGAGATTCGTCAATCCATCATCTGAACGATCATTTGAGAAGTTCATCGTTAAACGAAAGAAGTTTTCTTGGTTTTCAGCGTACAGCTGTTCTCTGATTTCATCCCACACATCTTCTTTCATTAAGATCGTCTCTGTTTCATCTGTCAACATTCGAAACACTGGATCGATATCGATCAAATAATAATATTTACGGATGACGGTCAAACAAAACGCATGGAGTGTTGAGATGTTTGCTGTTGGGAGCAACACAAGCTGTTTCGTAAAATGTTTTTGCCAAACCGGATCACTTTCACTATTGACTGCTTCTTGTAACGCAGACTGGATGCGCTCTTTCATTTCTCTTGCAGCGGCTTCCGTGAACGTGACGATCAACAGCTCATCGATGTTGACCCCCATTTTTAGTTTCTCGATCACTCGGCGAACCAAAACAGTTGTTTTACCTGAGCCAGCCGATGCCGAAACAAGAAGATTATCTCCTTGATCAAAAATAGCTTGCCACTGTTCATCGGTAAAGCGCTCATTTTCTGGTTTTAAAGGAATTGAGGTCACTCTTCTTCACTCCTTTTCAATATTCTGCGTAATGCTTCTTCTTTATCAAGCTTTTCTAAACGATGGTAATTGTTTTCTTTCAGCATGACATCGAACGTACAGATACTTCGGAACGGGCAATATTCACAAGCGATTCTTTGTTTGTCTTTATAGGCTGGATTCAGTTTGATCTCTCCGGATGTGATCGCCTCACCAGCTAAACGCATATTCTCGCGATTATGATTCATGAACAATTGCAGTTCTTCTTCTGTATAAAATTTTTCTTTGCTATAACTGCCTTTTTGCAGCTCGTCTTTGGCATTTTTCTTCACCGGATAGATCAGTGAGCTTTCTTTCGCTTCCAATGAATGATCGAGTACTTCTAATAAGCCTGGATCATCGACAAAAACCCCATCATAGCTGAATTTCTTTAACGTGTTTTTCTCGACATTTGTCGTATCCGTCAGCACGGGATTATGCACATGCAAGTAATAAGAGCCTGCCGGTTTGACTGCTGCCTTGCCGGTTAAACGTACGGCATCCATCAACGCTACATCAAGGTAGGTCAATAGTTGCATCGCCATTCCATAATATGCTTCTGTCACGTCAAAGGAACGGCCACTTGATTTATAGTCCACGACACTCAACCACGTGTCGCTTTGTTCAGTAGCGACATCGATCCGATCGATTTTTCCACGGACATGGAGCTTCCCGCCCTTATCCAAAGGGATCTCAAGCCCAGGAATCCCTCGAGCACCAGCAATCTGTCCAAATAAAATCTCTGTTTGTAACGGCTTCATACCAGTGTTCCTACTTTGTTTTTGTAACGCCCACGCCACTTTTTGAATCGTTTGTCCTAATTGGTAACGGATATAGTTCATTCGTGCAGAACTATCTAAAATCTCAAAACGCAATTCACCGAACACTTCTTGTAACACTTTTTCAGTAAATTCTTGACGCTCTTTCTCAGACATTGCTACGAGTGAAAGTTGATTGGAGAATAACAACTTGAAGAAACGATCGAGTGACTCATGATAAAAATCACCGGTAGCAGCTGGTGTCAAACCATAAATATTACGTTCTTTCAGCTTCAAGCCAAATTGAACAAAATACTTATATTCACAATTATAGAAGTTTTCCATCCGTGAGATCGACGTATAGATTTCTTTACCGTATAAGGCCTCTGCCATCTCTTCTGACAAAGATACAGGGACATTCAGGTGATCTTGACTTTCAAAGATCGTCAACGCAAAATTCCGTTCGTTAGAACGAAGCACCAAATCTTTTAATTGTTGCCAATAAAGCGGCACAGCCTGTTTTGCTTCTTTTGCTAAACGGTAGACGCGATTGATCGTATTGATGCCACTACGGTACGTTCCCACGTAGCAATCGGGTTCACTCGTCAACTGCAACTGGCATTTTGCTTCGACCGGAATACCCAGATAATCGACGACTCGTTTCAAATAAGGAGACATTTTCAAGCGATTCGTATCATAGCTTTGCGCATAGCTCAAGTACAACCGTTCAGTTCCCGAGGCAAACACTAAATAAGCTTGGAAAGGTTCAAATGACATACTCTCCTTTGCGGGATCAAATAAAAATTGATCATCAGCCAGCCCTTGATTCAACGCTTCTCGTTCTTCGCTAGATAATAAGCCTTTCGTTTCATGGCGATCTGGGAACACCTGATCATTCAAGCCAACTGCAAATGTGACCTTCGCTTGATTCGCACGTACAAGTTCCAAACGGTTGATCCGAACTTGATCGATTGCCGTAGGGATCTTCCCATAGCTGAGATTTTCTAAGCCACTAGTGATGATCTCTTGAAACAAGGACCAGTCAAATGGTGTTTCTCCATAGATCAATGAATACTCATCCAAAAGATCCATCAAAGCGCCCCAGGTTTGTTCATGGTTTCTAGCCGCAGCTAAGTTTCCTCGGGCTACTTCTTGGTCACGCCAGAAAAGTAATTGTTGTTGCACGCCACTTTCGATCAAGAACTGATAAAACAACGTGACTGCTTCTTGTCCTGTTTGACATTTCTTGATATCCCCAATAAATACAGGCACCAATGCGCGAAATAGTCTGCGGATCGTATTTGATTGCTCTTCCAACTGTTTGACGTCTTCTAGCTGTTCTGCTTCAAAATCATAGGCGACAAACTGCCAATCTTTTTCTCGAAGCCAATAATTGCCTTGATAGTTGTATGCTAAAGCAACATTTTCTGTGATATCCAGATCCGTGCGAAACTGGTTTCTGGCCGTCTGCCACGTATCAAGATCTAGTTCATCGGTTGGTGTACCGATCGTTAACTCAGTTTTAAAGAAACGCATGATATCGTTTAAACGATACTGGTAACGATCCAAAGCAAATAGGCTATTGATCCATTCGATCAATGGATGGTTTTCCATCAGTTGTTCTTCGTCCAAATAAAAAGGGATCGCCATTTCTTGGAAAATCGGTCGCAATAGATTTCCGTATAGCGTCATATCCTTTGTCAATACTTGGATGTCTTTATAACGAAACCCTTCTTGGCTGACCAAACGCCGGATCTCCACCGCTAATTGGCGAACTTCTTCCGTTGGATTTTCTGCTTCCCATAGATGTAGTGTCTCTTGCGCACCAATCTTTGTTGGTGTGCTTTTCTGGTGACTGGAAGTTTCTTCCCACATTTGTTGTAACGATTGAAGTTCTTTTTTATATGCTCGTGCCGGCGCATAATGATCGACTGCCACAGGGACACTTTGTTCTCGTGCAGCGTTCAGTAGTTGAAAATAAACCTTACCTGTGTTGTAAAACAAGGACAATGGATCAGGCAAGTCGGATTTATAAGGGCGATCCAATAAGAGATCAACGACAAGCTGCCCCTTTTCCATCATTTTTTGTATCAATTGGAATTCTTGCGCATTGATTCGCGCAAATCCACTGACTAAAAATTTGATGTTTCGATAATCCTGAGTTGCCATATAATTTGCTAATACCGTTAACGCATCTTCCGATTGGAGCGCTCGTTGAAGCAACTCCTCTTCAAAAGCGGTGAAGATCAATTGCAGATCCTTCATTTTTAATTGACGATCCTCATCTCTTAGTGACTCGCCTGTCACAGATGTCAGCAAGTCAGTTGGTGCTATCTTCCCTACCTGTAATTCGCTATATAATTCTTGCAACTGACGAATGAAGCCTTTTTTTCTGATTTCTCCTCGAAAAATCGTCAATTCCTCTTGTTTCTTTTCTAAAATCTGACGTAGGATCATCGCTGAACCAGCTTCCGTCAATTCATTTCCTGAAAGCAACGTGGTTTGTTGCAGTAAGTACCAAGCCAAACGATAGAAACTGAATACTTGCATATTCGTTGTGCTAAAAGAGCTTTTTCCGCTTTTTTTACGCATTTCGGCTAATAATTCCTGCTCTTGCTCAAATTTATTATAGTTAGGTACAAGGAAAAATACCTGATGTGTTTCATCTTTTTCAAGCCAAGCGGCTGCTTCATCAATTAGTGCTTTACGGTGGTCTTTTTGACCATTTCCCAAGATAAATTGTAACGACACCTTGTTTCCTCCTTTTTTCCCAATTGATATACGTCATCATTATAACAAAAACAACTGAACATTTGTTCTATTATCGCCTAAATTTTGGAAATAAAAAAAGCCGGAGATGGACAATCGTCCTCTCCGACAAAAACATAGCTTAATGGATCGAACCCATTAATTTTTTGATTGGTTCTTTGATTGCAAACAAGATCACTGCACCTACGATCGCCACGACCCCAATGATCCCGAAGTAAGCTGATTCGGTACCCGGTGTGTAAAAACGAGCGATTTGTGCGTTGATGGCTTGTGAAGAAGCATCCGCTAAGAACCAGATCGCAATCGTTTGTGACTCAAAAGCTCTTGGGGCTAATTTCGTCGTCACAGATAGTCCAACTGGTGACAAGCAAAGTTCAGCAAGCACAATAATG
This sequence comes from Enterococcus sp. DIV1298c, assembly GCF_017316315.1. Taxonomy (NCBI): domain Bacteria; kingdom Bacillati; phylum Bacillota; class Bacilli; order Lactobacillales; family Enterococcaceae; genus Enterococcus; species Enterococcus sp. DIV1298c. The sequence continues at coordinate 11,877 of NZ_JAFLWG010000022.1, forward strand.
AAGAAGCTTCCGATCAACCAAAGCGGACTTACTTTGCCAGCTGTTCCATATAACATACCTGGTAACATCAATAATAGATAAGATAGCCCTGCAAATAGTAAACCTAGCGAGAATTTCACTACTGTCGAAGGTTGACGTTTGCCTAAGCGAGTCCACAATGTCACGAATACCGGTGTCAAAATAAAAATAAAAATCGGATTCAATGATTGATACCAGCTAGCTTGGATCGGTATTCCCATCAAAGTCGATCGTGTCCGTTCACTTGCAAATAAAGCAAGGATTGATGAGCCTTGTTCTTGTAATGACCAAAAGATGATTGCTGCTAAGAATAACGGGATATATGCCCATACTCTTGGTTTTTCTTCCGTCGATACATCTTTTGATGTCAACATTTTAATAAAGTAATAAAGTGGTAAAACGATCCCCAAGACACTGATTGTATTGACGAAGAAATCGATCGTCAAATGTCCAGTTAGTTGTGCCCCGCCAAAAATAATGGCAAATACGATCAAAGCGATCACAACATTGCGGATAAATCCTTTACGTTCTTGTTGTGTCAATGGATTAGGTGCTGTCATCCCTACACCATCCAAAGTCTTACGTCCTTGGATCACATACTGCAACAATCCGAAGAACATACCAATCGCTGCTAATGAGAAGCCTAAATGATAGTTATACTCTTGCCCAATCGTGCCGACGATCAACGGTGCGAGTAATGCCCCAAGATTGACCCCCATATAAAAGATTGAAAATCCTGCATCTCTTCGTAGATCGGTTTTAGTGTACAAATGTCCAACCATGCCAGAAACATTTGGTTTTAAAAAGGCGGTACCAATGATGATCAATGCCATCGAGATAAATAAAGTTGAGACACCAAACGGCAATGCTAGTACGATATGTCCAATCATGATGAAGACCCCACCAATAAAGACAGTCCGTTTTGCTCCTAACACCCGGTCAGAAAACCAACCACCGACGATACTTGACATGTAGATCAACGAACCATAGATCGACATGATCGACAAGGCTGTTGCTCGAGGTAAGCCAAGACCTCCATTCGCTACTGTATCGTACATATAGTAGATCAGTAAGGCGCGCATTCCATAATAGCTGAATCGTTCCCACATTTCTGTAAAGAACAATGTAGACAATCCCTTCGGCTGACCGAAGAATCCTTTGTCTTGTTTTTCCATTTTCCATACCCCAATTCTTTTAATTTTCAGAAAATAATACACACATTTACCGAAAATTCGTGTGAAAATATATATCTAAGAAATATATACCTATTTTCTATAAATACAACAAAATTTCAATGGGAAAATGATAAGAAAAAACATAGGTTATTTTTAATAATTATATAGTTCGTTTCTCGCAACTTCTAAGAAATATCGCTAGATCCGTCATGTAAACGGTCTTATATCAAGGCCTTTAAATCATATCTAAAATTATTATATTTAAAAATATTTTTTGTGAGCATTTCATTTTACTTACTTTTTGTAAGGTGATATACTTCATTTTGTCATCAAGAAAAAAACGCAGAAAAGCGATTTAAAGGAGAACTGATTTATGACTGAATTTACAAATAGCTTAAAAAACCGCCGTTCGATTTATGATTTAGGACGCAACGTTTCACAATCAAATGAAGAACTAACTGCTTTGATCCAAGAAGCAATCAAAGAAAGCCCTACTGCTTTCAATGCGCAATCAACACGTGCTGTAATCCTATTCGGCGATGCACACGAAAAATTATGGGAAATGACAGAAGAAGCATTACGTCCATTGACTCCTGCTGAAGCTTTCCCTAATACACAAAACAAATTAGCAAGCTTTAAAAAAGGCTATGGTACTGTCTTATTCTTTAAAGACACAGAGATTATCAAAAACTTGCAAGAACAATTTGCATTGTATGCAGACAATTTCCCAGATTGGTCAGAACAATCAAATGGGATCGCAACAGCAAACACTTGGGTAGCATTAAGCGAAGAAGGCTTAGGCGCCAACTTACAACACTACAACCCAGTAATCGATGAAGCTGTAGCAAACGAATGGTCAATTCCTGCAAACTGGAAATTGCGTGCACAATTAGTCTTTGGTTCACCTGAATCTCCAGCTGGCGAAAAAGAATATATGAACGATGCAGATCGTTTCCGTGTCTTTGGTGCATAGTTCGTCAATGACAAAAAACAGCTCCCTATTCTAAAATAGGGAGCTCAGATTGTAGACAAA
>NZ_JAFLWG010000023.1:0-38328 GCF_017316315.1 Enterococcus sp. DIV1298c
CTCTATTATAATTTTTGCTTCTTTATTCGTTATATTTGAAGAAAACTGAGATAATCTTTTGATCCAATCAAACTCTGATTTTACAATACATAAATTCTGTACGAATAAATATCTCTATTCTTTTTTTTATTAAAATATAAAATAGACTCATGTTGTAAAAAATAAATACCATCTATCCATTTTCTGATTTCAATGTCATAAATTTTTTTATCTAAATTTTCCTGACCAATATATCTTCGACAAAGTTCTTCTGACAAAAAAGTTGATAATTCTTCATCAATCGCTCCCTCGATACTGCGTTGGTCCTTTTCTAATTTATAATTTAAAATATCTAATTCAATACTAGTCATAAATCTTTTATATCTAAAATTGGAGACCAAAACAGCCCTATTAAAATCTTCATCTAAAAAATCAATACTTGTTTTATTATTATTTTTTTCTATTTTTATATCTGAGTATTTCCAATACTCAAATGCATCCATTAAATTATCCCTATCTTGATATTTAGAATATACTTTTACATTCCACAATAAATCTTTTTCAGAAAAAATTCGATGTATTCCGCATTGCTCTTCTACTAAAATATTGTGGAGTAAGTATCTTAAAATATTTCCGGAACTAGATATGTAACTATCATAAGAATTCACTCTTTTTTCAAGACTGATATCCAAATTATTTTGCTCTCTTAATAAACTCAATTGACTTTCTAAAAAAATAATAAAAACAACTAAAATATGTTTATTATTTATAATCGTTTCTCTAAGTTCTTTATTTATAGAATTATTAGACTCTATAAATAAATTTTGTAACTGATTAACTTGTTTTAAATGTCTTCCTATCTTTTCTTTTATTTTTTTATCTGTACATTGACTTAGAAACAAATTGTATTTATCTAGATATGGATTTGTTTGATTCAAACATGAATACTCATTAATTTCTAAACCAAGAGCTCTAATTTTAACTAAAAAATGATGAGGATCTTCTAGTGCTTCTGTAAATAGCTTTTCAACAAATTTCTTTTTCTTTAGTTTTTGTAATTCACTCATATAATCTAAATAATCAAATTGTGGATTTTTTGTATAAAAGTTACTCGCCATAATGTGATACTCCTTAATTCGTTTTTAGTGACACATAGCTCTTAAAAATTTTATTTTTTAAAGTTCAAAAAAATTTACGGAACTTTGTTTTCTAAACTAAAAGAAGAGAAACATTTTAACTAAGAACGCTCTTTTACTCTATCTTTATACCTTTTTTACAAAGTAATGCCTTAAATAATAAAAACAAACCCCTAAAGAAGCGACGGACATGATCCATAGATACTCATGAAGTGGTACACTGATTTTTATACTATCCAGGTATTCCAATGTCTTATCAAATGTATATGACATAAGAAACATTAGTAAAAATACTTTGAGTTTGCCAAGTTTTTGATTAATACTTTCTTCACCTAATGTAGCTAATCCTAAAATCAATCCGATAGTACTTGGGTGCAATATAACTAACTCTTGTTTTGACAATATTTTTGCGATGCCAATAGCCATTACACTCGCATATAACGCAAGTATCACGTTTCTTAATATATTGCTTAGTATGATTTTCATGTTCGTATCAACTCCAAAATAGATGTTTTACATAGACTAACTATTTCACTTCTTCACAAATAGATATACATCACTTATATCATTTTCTGCCGATGATTTCCCATATTAGTCAGAAAATACCTTTTTGGGGTCATAATCGTCCATGAGCTTGAGGCAAAGGTGCTCGAATTCAAGTTAAGTGAAGTCATTTATCAAGCAATCTTTGATGGCACTTTGAAAGGATACTTACACTATCTTGATGATTATTCAAATATTATCCATTTTTCACCTAGTCGAAAATAAGGATAATTGAACCCTATAACTCATTTTTCTGTCATCCTGAAATGTACTAAAAAAATTTTTTCAATAACAAGCTACTAAAACAAAAGGGATTGCCTATTTCTTTTTTTGGTGGCTTGTTTCGTTTGCTTACTTTTATTTTAAATAAGTCATCTATATTGTGTATATACTATTTTAGAACCCTCACTTACCTTCTCACCGCAAAAAATTAAATATGGATTATATTCATTTTTTATCATTACTTTTCCCACCTTATAAACTGTCCATTGAAATGGACAAAACATTGTTATACCAAGGACTACCACATTAATGTGGTAATTAGTTATCATTTACTACATAACAAAGTTTCATTAAGATAGATTTAAGGAAGCGCTTCCGGAGGTGGGTTTGATGATTTTAAGTAAAAGGGAAAAGCTGTTGCTCCGTCTACTTTTAGAACAGCAGAAGTATCAACCAGCAGCTTTTTTCCAAAAACAGTTGTATGTCTCTCCTAAGACTGTCTACAACGACTTAACAAGTTTGGAAGAAAAAATAAAAGAAACAGGCACTACGATTACTAAGTTGCCACGTAAAGGGATTCGTTTGGAAGGTAATGAATCAGCAAAACAAAAAGCACGCTGTCTTTTGGTGTATGAGCAACTCATTCTTGATGAATATTCGCCAGAGTATCGTCGCTTGTTCATATTTGGAAACTATCTATTTTCAAAAAAAGCCATGCGCTATCAAGAGTTTGCTGAATATTTTTTCGTGAGTCAACAGTCGATCAAAAATGATGTCGATGACATCGTGAGATTTTGCCAAGCCAAGCAGATCACAGGAAAGGTAACGTCAAATGGCTTGCAATTGCTCGCAGATGAATCGGTGCAACAACATGTGTTCAAGTCATTCTTAGAACCATATATGGAAACAGAAGGAAGTCAACATACTTCCATCCCCTCTTTATTTGATGAGCGAATCATCGAACTGACGGAGGCGTTCATCTCTGGGATGATCCAGCAAACCGGACGACAAATCAATAATTATTTTGTGGAATCATTATCTTTATCCTTACAGATTTTTTTATCTAGGCTTCTTTTAGATCATCACATCGAAAAACAAGAACAGCTAGTCTTTGATGAACTAAAACGGATGAAGCTCTATATGATCGCGCGCTCATTTGCTGAAATGGTCAATGACTACTTGGCAATTTCGTTACAGGAATCAGATATCCAATATATCTGCTCGCTTTTACTTGCGCATGGAATCGAGCCTTATGTTCAAAGCACGGATAAACCCGATTCAGTGATCACAGTTTCTACTAAACAGATTATTGGCAAAATGTCGACTTTATTGAAAATCGATTTGACTCAAGATGAACTGTTGTTTCAAGCCTTGCTCTCACATATCGTCCCGATGATCCATCGTCTGAAAACGGGGATGTTGATCAAGAATCCTTTGCTTAAAAGTATCAAAACACAATATTCGACGATGTTCACATTGACCAAGTATGCGATTGGTGAATTAGAAAAAGAGTTCCACTGCTCTTTAACGGAAGATGAAGTCTCTTTTCTTACGATCCATTTCCAATTGGCTTTTGAAAAGCGGAAGATGACGAATCATATTCTCATCGTGTGCCGTTCTGGGCTTGCTACGTCCGAATTGATTTTCAATCGAATCAAACAGACGATCTCAGCAAATACCGTTTTAGAAATCATTCAATCGAATAGACTGCCCCACACCTCTTTAGAAATGGTTGATCTGATTATTTCAACGATTCCTTTAGAAGAAATAGAAACACCTGTTATGTACGTATCTGCTCTACCCACCACAGAGGAGATCACCAACATTTCAGCGAAGATCTCTAATTTGAACGAAAACGAAAAAAAATTCCATTCAAAAAAATATCAATCACCCACTTTACTAAAAAAATACCTTGATCCAGCTTTCATTTATATACAAAAGCCTTTTTCTACAAAAGAAGCAATCTTGTCTTTTTTAGCTGATGATTATCTTGAAAAAGATTTAGTGACGCACAGTTTCAAACGCTCTTTATTTGATCGAGAAGAATTAGGTAGTACCGGATTAAAAACAGGGGTTGCGATCCCTCATGCTGATCCGCATACAGTGAAAGAAACAAAATTGGCATTCGTCACACTTGCTTCCCCGATTGCTTGGGGAGATACGAAAATCCAATTGATCGTCTTATTAGCGATCGCCGAAGAAAATATGAGCGAAGCAAAAGAATTGATTGCTTCCATTTATGACTTATTCAATTCCTCAGAGGAAATCCAGTGGATTGTAGCGAGTCAAACGCCAGATGAACTTTATCACAGACTTTTACGAGGAGGGAATGAGCTTGTTTTTTGATCATCAACTTGCATTATTGAATCAATCATTTGAAACAAAAGAAGAGGCATTGCAAAAATTATCAGAAGAACTACGAAAAAAACAATGTGTCACGGATGATTTCTATCAAAATATCATCCGCCGTGAAGAAGTATTTCCAACAGGCTTAGCGATCAACGGGATTGGCGTCGCGATTCCACATACAGATAGTCAGTATGTCAATGAATCTCAAGTAGCGTTCATGTCGCTTAAAAAGCCTTTATCGTTTATTGAAATGGGCACAAATGACAAAGAAATAAACGTTTCGCTATTATTCATGCTTGCTTTGAAAGAACCACATGAACAATTAGAGATGTTGCAACAATTGATTGAGATGTTCCAAAAACCTAGTGTTTTAGAGGAACTCTTAACACTCACTACAGAAACAGAATATCTAACGATCATAAAAAAATACGGCTTGCAATAAGGAGGAAAATTTATGTTAGATGCATTACAGTGGTTTGTTGATTTAGGTTCGATCGTTGTTCTTCCTATCTTGATCTTTATTTTTGGGATCATTTTAGGCACAAAGCCAGGAAAAGCATTTACTTCAGCATTGACAGTTGGTGTTGGCTTTGTCGGATTGAATTTAGTGATCGACTTACTAGGAAATAGCTTAGGACCAGCGGCACAACATATGGTCGAGCGTTTAGGGTTGAACTTGACTACGATCGATGTCGGTTGGCCAGCCGCAGCGGCGATTTCTTATGGAACGATCTTGGGAAGTCTAGCCATTCCAATTGGTGTGGTGTTGAATGTCGTTCTTATTTTACTCGGCTTGACGAAAGTATTGAATGTCGATATTTGGAATATCTGGCATGCTGCATTTATTTCATCTCTTATTTTTGTTTTGACTGGTGACTTCGCTATGGGGATCGCTGCAACTGTGATCTACTTGATGATGATTCTTTTGATGGGCGATATCCTAGGACCGATCATCAATAAATTTTATGGATTCCCGAATATTACTTTCCCACATGGAACAGCTGCTCCGGGATTTGTCTTTGCATTACCAATGAATTGGATTTTTGATCGTATACCAGGATTGAGAGATTGGAAAGCTGACCCTGAAACGATTCAAAAGAAATTTGGGGTTTTCGGTGATTCAACCGTAATGGGCTTCTTGATTGGTTTAGTGATGGGGATTTTGGCTGGTTATGATGTCGCTGGTACAGGTCAATTGGCGGTTCAAACAGGTGCCGTTATGGTGATCATGCCTAAAATGGTTGCTTTATTAATGGAAGGGCTTACGCCGATATCAGAAGCTGCGAATGAATTTGTTAAAAAACGTTTCCCAGGAAGAGAACTTTATATCGGAATGGATGCGGCATTATCTGTCGGTCATCCAGCTGTGCTTTCTTCTTCCTTATTGCTCGTGCCGATCACTATTTTATTGGCAGTCATTCTACCAGGAAATACGACCTTACCTTTTGGCGATTTAGCAACGATTCCTTTCTTGATCTGTTTGATGGCGGCTGTCTTTGCAGGAAACATCATTCGAACAGTGATTGCTGGAACAGTCTACATGGTAAGTATTCTTTACATTACTTCTTGGGTTGCTCCGCTAGTAACAACAGCTGCTCGTTCAGCAAACTTTGATTTACAAGGAAGCTCAACGATCACTGCAATGGCAGAAGGTGGCCTCTGGACAACTTGGATGTATGTCGGCTTAACAAAAGTTTTAAGCTGGGGTGGTTTAGCGATCATCGGCGCAGTTGTTCTGATCGGCTTGATTTACGTCAACAAAATTTTACCCAAAAAACAAGCAGCTAAAGCAGCTGAATAGGAGGAAACTAGGATGAAAAAATTATTGATCATGTGTGGCACAGGTGTCGCAACTTCGACTGTTGTAACGAATAAAGTGAAAGAATGGTTGAAAGAAAAAGGACTAACTGATCAAGTGAAATTGTATCAATCAAAAGTAGCGGATGAAATGAATAAAATCGATGAATACGATATTGTTGTCAGCACGACAGTTGTCCCAGATTCAATCAAAGATCGTGTGATCATGGGTCTGCCTTTATTGACAGGTATCGGTACCGAAGCGATGTATGCTGAAATCGAGAAGAAAATCAACGAATAAAGGAGAATCCACATGCTGGTTACTACAAAAGAATTATTTGAACAGGCGGATAAAAACAATTATGCGATCCCTGCTGCCAATTTCTTCGATTTAGATAGCGCAAGAACGTACGTTAAAACAGCCGAGCGTTTAAAAAAACCATTGATTCTCGCGTTTGCCCAATCACATATGGACATGATGTCACTAGAGGAAGCTGCTTTGATCGGTAAATTCTTAGCAGAACAAAGTACTTCTCCTGTCGCTTTGCATTTAGACCATGGTCAAGACGAAGAAATCATCAAGCAAGCAATCGATCTAGGGTTTACTTCTGTCATGATCGACGTATCCGAAGATTCATTTGAAGAGAACGTTCGCCGCTCGAAAGCAATCGCTGATTATGCGCATCCTTTTGGTGTCGTTGTGGAGGCAGAAATCGGCCATGTCGGTGCTGGTGATAGCTTAGAATCAGAAGAGAGTGATTCCATCTACACAGAGTTTAGCGAAGCAGTGAAATTTGCAGAAGCAACTGGGGTGGATTCATTGGCAGTATCGATCGGTACCGCACATGGACACTACACAGGAACCCCAAAAATCAACTTCGCTGTCTTGCAACAGATTTATGATGCTTTGGCTATTCCTTTAGTTTTACACGGCGGCTCTTCTTCTGGCGATGAAAACCTTGAGAAGTGTGCGCTGAATGGGATTCGTAAAATCAATATCTTTACTGACTTTATCACAGCAGCCATGGATAAGATCCGTAAAGAGCAACCAGAAAATTACTTTGACTTGATCCATGATGCAAATGATGCGATTGCTGAAACTTTGGAACATTATTTCAATGTCTTCCACACAGCTTCTCATGAATAAAGGAGGGTAATTATGCAAAAAAGAACCTTACGTGCCCCATTCTTTGTGGTTAATCCAAAAGCTTATTTATACGGCGACCAAGCACTTGCTTTAGCTAAAGTAGCCGATGAGCTATCTGGCACGCACGATATCGACATCTTATTCACTGTTCAGCATGTTGATGCTGCACGGATCAAAAACGAAACGAATCATTTATTCATTACTGTCCAACATTTAGACGGACTTCAAGTAGGACGTGGCATGGGATATATCCTTCCTGAAGCAGTGGCTGAAGTTGGAGTGACCGCTACATTTTTAAATCATGCGGAACACCCAATGACCGTCAACGAACTGACGAAAGCCGTAAAACGTGCAGATGAACTAGGTATCCTGACGATCGTCTGTGCAGATTCCATTGCAGAAGCGCAAGCAGTAGCAACGCTTGATCCTGACGTGATGGTCTGTGAGCCGACAGAATTGATTGGAACGGGGCAATCCAGTGATCTCTCTTATATGAAAGCAACCAATGATGCGGTTCGTGCGATCAATCCAACGATCCAAATCTTACAAGCTGCGGGAATCTCTACGGTGGAAGACGTAGAAAAAGCGTTATTATCTGGTGCAGATGGTACTGGGGGAACAAGCGGTATCGTGGCAGCTGATGATCCTGCCCAAACGTTGACGGATATGATCCATAAAGTAGCGGAATTGAAAAAGGAGTTCAAATAGATGAAATTTGCAAAAGACCAATTAACTTTAACTTCAAACGGTAATCGCGTGTCTTATCATAATATTACCGAACAAGTCAAAGCAATCGTTGAGAAAAGCCAGATCAAGAATGGTATTTGTTTAGTCCAATCGCCCCACACCACTTGCTCGGTGATTTTTGAAGAGTATATGCACGATACCGATTTTAATGGTGATGAGTTTCTTCAAGTAGATTTAAATCGTATCTTGGATAAAATCATCCCGCGAGAACTATCTGAAAATACGAATTACCGTTATCCAGGACCGAAGCATTTGGAATTTCTGATGAGCCTCGACGATCCTAATTATCCAACGGACCCTGCGACGATTTTAAATGGCGATGCTCACATCCGCTCTTCCTTTTTCGGCGCAAGCGAAAGCTTTATTTTGAGCGAAGGAAAATTAGAGATCGGTTCTGTTGGCTATATTTACTTCGTAGACTTTGATCAAAATCGTGTAAGAAACCGAACATGTCACGTCATGGTGATGGGAGAATAATTTTCTTCCGCGGGGTTTCCCATTCATTCCTGATCCACCATTGATGGCTAGACAAAACAGACGAAACCACACTTTCTCTACCGACTCCCATTGGTTGATGTAAGGCTGTAGTTTCGTCTTTTTTGTCGTCTGAGCCAAACGACTCTTCTAGTGTTCAACGACGATTGAAGACCCCAGCGGATGATCGTTTGCTCCTGGTATTTGCCGATTTCTAAATACTACTTGAACATTTATTAACCCTTCTGTTTTGATCTGATAGCTATCATCTTCAGGAGTAACGGTGATCGCCCCAACTGGCATCCCGTGTTGATCCACCACTCGCTGTGTCACTTCTTCCGTTAGTTCAAAAACGTGTACGGTCAAGTCTTTTGTATAATCATATGCAGCGGTCATGTCGACGGAACCTTCAATGATCAGTGAATTAGGGCGAACCATAAGCGGTAGATTAAAATAATCATAGGTCTGTGTGTGCCATTGTCGTCCTTCATATACCCGATTATCTAAATAATTCGTCCAACGTCCATCTGGCAAATAAAAAGAGACCTGCCCTTGCGCATTGAAAATCGGCGCAATCAACAAACGTTCCCCAAGCATATACTGTTTATCGATCGTATGCGTCGTGTAATCTTCTGGAAATTCCAGCATCACTGGGCGCATCATTGGTATGCCTGTTTGCGCTGTTTCTATTGCTTGCTCATAAATATAAGGCATCAGGCGATTTTTTAATTTTGAAAATCGTTGACTGACTAAGGCTGCTTCTTCGCCAAAGTTCCATGGCACACGGTATTCGATGTTTCCATGATAACGGCTATGTGTCGATAGCAGTCCAAATTGAGTCCAGCGTTTATAGATGTCTTCTGAAGCATTTTCTTCAAACCCACCGATATCATGACTCCAAAAGCCGAAACCGGATAAAACAAATGAGAGTCCACCTCTTAATGATTCTGCCATAGATGGATATTCCGATAGATTATCACCACCCCAATGGACTGGGAATTTTTGTGAACCGACCGAAGCGGAACGAGCAAAGACGACCGCTTCATCTGGACGTAATTCTGCTAATAATTCAAAGACGACTTCGTTATAAAGATACGCATAATAATTGTGCATTTTTTTCGGATCAGAACCATCGTGATACTTCACATCAGTTGGTATGCGTTCACCAAAATCCGTCTTGAAGGAATCGACACCGATTTCTATGAGTTCCTTCAGCCGTTCTTTGTACCAGTCACGAGCTTTTGGATTGGTAAAGTCAATGATCCCTTGACCCGCTTGCCAAAGATCCCATTGCCATACTTCACCGTTTGTATCTTTGATGAAATACCCTTTTTCTTTACACTCTTGAAAGGCCGCCGCTTTTTGTCCGATGTAAGGATTGATCCATACACAGACTTTCAACCCTTTCTGGTGGATTTTTTCAATCAATTGTTGGGGATCTGGGAATAGCTCATTATTCCATTCAAAACCACACCACTCAAATTCTTTCATCCAAAAACAATCAAAATGGAAGACATCAAAAGGAATCTCTCGTGTCTGCATTTCTTCAATAAATCGCATGACTGTTTCCTCGCGATAATCCGTCGTAAAGGAAGTCGATAACCACAACCCAAATGACCATGCAGGAGGCAATGCAGGTTTGCCAGTTAAATCGGTGTATTTCTTTAGGATCGTTTTCATATCTGGCCCATAGATGATATAGTATTCCAGCCGTTCACCGGCGACACTGAATTGTGTCCGAGAGACATTTTCCGAACCGACTTCAAATGATACCTTTTCAGGATGATTGACGAACACGCCATAGCCTTGATTCGTTAAATAAAAAGGAATATTTTTATATGCCTGTTCACTCCCCGTGCCACCGTCTTGATTCCAGCAATCAACGACTTGTCCATTCTTGATAAAAGGGGTGAATCGTTCTCCTAAACCATAGACGTATTCGTAAGGGTCTAGTGACAACTGTTCGCGCATATATTGCGTACCGTCACTGCTTTGAATCATTGCTTGTGCTTTTGGCATAGAAGACGTCAAACACTTTCCCTCTGCGAGAAAATCAATTTGGAACGCTGCATTTTTTGTTACTCGTGCTTCTAGCTTACCTGATTTTAAGATGTAAGTTTCCTCATTTTCTGTATCGATCATGACAGAAGGCGATTGCTTATTAAGATGAAAATGAGGAGCTGTTTGTGCTTTGTCATGATGCACCAGTTGTACTTTGATGATATCTTCTCTTGGTGACTCAAAAGTCAACGTTGTCATCCCTAGATTCAAGGTATCTCCTCTTGTGTGGATCGGTTTATATGGTAAGTACAGCGTCAGCTTCTCCTCATCCACTTGAGCCTCATATACATGGTTCGGGTGTTCAAGATGAAACCCTTCTTTTGCCAACCAATAGCCATTTGTAAATTTCATTTTTTCCCTCCTACTTCACTGCGCCATCTGAAATGCCTTTTACGACATGTTTTTGCAAGACAACAAATAAAATAATAATTGGTAAAACGACGATCACTAGCGCAGCCAGTGCTAAGTGCCACTGCTTGTTGAATTCGCCGAAGAAATAAAACATTCGTAAAGGGATCGTGTACATGCCCGCTTTATTGATACTTAATGAAGGCAACAGATAGTCATTCCAAAACCACAAAGCGTTCAATACGATCACAGTCACCGTCGTAGGTTTTAATAAAGGAAAAATGACTTTCCAGTAGATTTGGAAGGTATTTGCCCCATCGATCAATGCCGCTTCATCTAATGATTTCGAAATACCTCTTAAAGCACCATAATACAAAAAGGTCGACATACTTGTTGCTAACCCTAGATACATCACCATCAAACCAGGCTGATTCAACATACTGACTTGCCCAAAAAGTGAAATCAAAGGAATCATGATTCCTTGAAATGGAATCAATAAACCAATCGCTACAATAAAATAGAGTAATGAACTTAAACGACTCGTATTTCTTGATAAGGCATACGCCGCCATCGAAGAAACGAACACGATCAACACTAAGGACCCAACCGTTATCAATAATGAATTGGCTGCGCTTTTCAAAAAATCTAAGCGCGCAAATGAATCAATATAATTTTCCAGTGTCAGTTCCGCTGGTAAAGTGAGCGTGTTTTGAAAAATCTCCGCTTTGGTCTTGAACGAATTGATCACCACCAAGAAAAAAGGATAAAACCACAAGCTAGCAAGCAACAACCCGCCAAAAATCAGCAAAGTCTTCTTAAACTGTCGTGAATGTTTCACATTTGATTGCTTCATGCGCTGACCTCCTTTTTACGTGTCAGTGAGATTTGAACCACTGAGATGATCACGATAATGACGAGAAAAATCACTGCTTTCGCTTGGGCATACCCCATTTTTCGCATTCCAAATGCTTCATTGTAGATGTTCATCGCTACCATTTGTGTGGAATTGAATGGGCCACCTTGTGTCAGGGCTAAGTTTTGATCATAGATTTTAAATGCGTTGGACAACGTCAAGAACAACGTGACGGTGAAAGCCGGCATCAACATCGGTAATTTGATACGGAAAAAGACTTGCAGAGGATTCGCCCCATCCATATCCGCCGCTTCCAAAATCTCTTCTGGAATATTATTGAGAAATGAGATGTAGATCAGCATCATGTACCCACTCATTTGCCAAACAAATAAAATAATCAGTCCCCAAAAACCCGTTTCTGGCGTGTTCAACCAACCGGCAAAAAATTCGATACCTGTCATGGCTGCCAGACTTTCAAATGCTTTATTAAAGATGAACTGCCAAATAAATCCTAGGATGATCCCACCGATCAGATTTGGCATAAAAAAGATCGTACGGAAAAAAGTCGTCCATCTGCCTAATTTTTGAGTCACGAACATCGCGAGTCCTAACGCCACGACGTTGATCAAAAGCACACTAAAAAATGAAAATTTCGCGGTAAACAGTAAACTGTCGATAAATCCTTGGTCACTAAATGCGCGAAGATAGTTTTCGAACCCAACGAATTCACCCACCGTATTGCCATTCCAGTTGGTCAGGGAATAATAGCCACCTGTCAGTAGCGGAATGAACAAGACGATCGCTAGCGCCAATAACGCGGGTGCAAGTAATAACCAAAAAGCTTTTGTGCGATTTGTTAACATAAAAATCCTCCTTGTTTCTTACTCCCACTCTTGTGCCCAACTGGTTTGCAACGTATCGATAAATTCATCCCAAGAGATTCGTCCAGCTGCATATGCTTGGATCTGCACACCAAAAATATTTTGCCCATATCCGTCTGGATAGGAATTGTGGACCCACGGAACAGTCTGTCCTTCACTTAAATAGGTGTAGATTTCCTTAGATAAAGGATCATGAATCGCTTCACTTGAGAAATTAGTATAAGCTGGAATGAATTGAAACTCATCAACGATTGCCGTCATCGCTTGTTCATCGGTATACATCCACGTTAGAAATTCGATCGAAGCGTCAATGATTTCTTGGTCCTTGTCTTTATTGACCCCCCAATACCAGGCTGGACCTGCGACGATTTTACTTTCTTCTGGAGATTCGATCTGCATCGGGATGATGCCTAGTTTTTCTTTTGTAAAAGTCTCATCTAAGCTATCCAAGGTTGGAACGATCCAATTGCCTTGATGGATGATAGCGACTTTTCCACTCGCAAATAACTCTTCAACAGACGTACTGTAATCCATTGCTTCCATTGGCTGTGCGTTGTATTCAATGACTAGATCCGTGTAGTTTTTCATTTGTTCCGCATAATCCACGCTTAATTCAGGCGCTTCATAGGTCTTTTCTAAGCTATCATCAAACTCTGGAGCAAAAAAATTCGAACTATATTGACTGGACACCCATGTTTCTGCCCCACTAAAACCAAATACGCCTTGTAGTCCTAGTTCTTCTTTTTTGCTATCTAATAATTGAACAGCTTCTTCAAATGCTTCAAATGTATTGATTGAATCATTATCAATGCCTGCTTCTTTAAAAATCTCTTGATTGATCAACCAGCCATATCCTTCGATATTCATCGGGACACCATAAACCGTTCCATCGAGAGTCGCGCCTTCCAATGTGCCTTCGATTGCTTGTTTTGCTAATGTTGTTTCCCCAAGATCATAGAGTTTATGTTGCCATATCTGTGTATCTGCTAAGCCACCTAACATAAAAATATCTGGTTCATCTCCAGAGGAAAACTTCGATTGCAATGCTGCTGTCGCATCTGTCCCTCCACCGACTGTGGTCAAATTGATCTTGATTTCCGGATGATCGTTCTCGAACGCTTCCACTAATGCATCCATTTGCTCGGCCGTTTCTGTCTTGATATTGAAAATCTCTAATGTTACACTACCATCATCTGAACGCCCGCTTTGTGTCGTGCCACAGCCGGCAATTCCTAACAACATGGCAAAAGCAAGTACCAAAAATCCTCGTTGTTTCTTCATGATCTGTCCTCCTCAACTTATTCATAAATTGATTATATTGATATCTACAACGGTATGTAATCGCTATCTTAGTCGAAATACCTTGTAATATTGATCAAAATGGAGGAAATGTGATGTTTAGACCAAACGATATTTTTACCCCCAACCCTAGTCAACAAGATATTGATACAACGCTAAAGGAAATGACCGAACATGGTGATAGTTTGTTTCCAGTAGCTGTTCACTATACGAACCACCCAGTACACCAGGAAAATATGATCCATCCCCATTGGCATCGAGAGCTGGAGATTCTTTACGTCTACCGCGGACTCATGGAAGTAAAAGTAGAAGGTTTGTCTTATGTTGTTCGAGAAGGGGATATTTTGTTTATACCTGCGAACCAATTACATGAAGCTCTCAATTACCAAATGAATGCCTGTGCTTTTTTTGCAATCGTGTTTGATGCGTCATTCATCGAAAGTCGGATTTCTGACCATATCCAGCAAACCTATCTTGATCCGTTGCTCCATTCAATGGAGCAATCAACCATCCATTTTACAAATAATTGCTCTGATATTTTAGCTATCCAACAACTCATTATCACGATCATCGATACTTTTGCCTTGAAAGAATCACGATTTGAACTGACGATCAAAGCCCAATTGTTACTACTGATCAAACATTTTTCGCGTTACAGCACACAAGTAACTCCTGCAAAATTAGTTGACAGTAAAAAGAAACTCAATACGTATCGCTGCAAAAAAATCATTCTATACATTGAAGAAAATTATCAAAGTACGATCACCCTTGAAGCAATCAGTAGTCATATCGGCTACAGTAAAGAACATTTCTGTCGCTTTTTTAAAAAACATTTTCGCATGACCTTCTTTACGTATTTAAATCAAATGCGAATCAAAAAGGCAGAGTACTTACTATTGCATTCAGATTTGAAAATTATCGATATTGCATTGGAAGCCGGTTTCGATGATCCCAATTACTTCACTAGCTTATTTAAACGAGAAACACAAATGACTCCGTCAAATTATCGGAAAAAAATGCGCGAGTTCACTAGTATGTGAAACTATTTTTATTTAAGCAGTGGTAGAAACTAGGATAAATCTCACAGATGTTTGCTGAATACAAAAAATAGCGACTCAAAACTTTTTTCAAGTTTTTGAGTCGCTATTTATTTTGTTGCTATTTCTTACCATAAATAACGTTCTAGATTCTTCTTTACTTTAAAATATCGGTTGTTATAATAATGTGTGTTCATACTATATTTATCAATTAGGAGTTAATGTGTATATGGAAAATAAAGCTTTTTTAGCAGTTAGTAGCTTGTTTTTTTTGTTTACGTTAGCAAGTTGCCATTCAATAAATGACACGATGCCACACACAAAATCTTCAGTAATGACTACTACCAAAACGACTGCCACGGAATCATCTACACCATCGTCTGATCCCTCGGACTCAAAGAGCGAACCATCAAACGATACGACAACGATTCACGGACTAAACGATCCAGCCACGATATCTTTAAATGGAAAACCTGCAGTTACGATCGAAATTATCAAAGCCAGTGCCCAAGCTAATGATATCATTCAAGAACAAGAGTACTTAGCTTACCCTATGGATACTATCATTAGACTTGATATTCGCATGACCAATCACTCAGTAAAAGATTTTAATAATGGTTCGAAGTTTTACAGAAACTTTGAGATCACTACAGAAGATAATATCCATGTCGATCCTACATTACAGAACCAACCAGATGATCAGCCGGCAACTGATGCTTTGGAAATAGGCTCTACAGGAGTTGTCCAAGCTTACTTTGTATTAGACGAAGAGATGAAAAACACTAACGTTCAAACAATTAATATCGAATACTATTATCTACGTGATTTACTTAACCCGAATAGTCAAGATTTTCGTTCAATCAAATTCAAGCTTCCAGTGACACATTAATTTTCGATGTTCATCACACGGATCAATTCCTTGATATCTTCAGGATTACCGGTAGGGATATTTATCCGTTGTGCATTATTGAGTATATTTTGTTCTTCTTCCTTCAAAATAGCTTGATCATCTGGCTGTTGGAAATGACTTGGTACAGGATAGTAGGTGATTGAGCCATCGTGATTACTGGAGTAAACGATACCACTTTGATAGCCATATTTTCCTGATATCATGACTGTCTCATTCGGAAACGTCAAACTACTTTCATCATAAGGATTGATCGGTGATCCTGCTGGCGCACGTCGGACATTAAGCTCAAATTCATTGTTCGCGAGATCAGACTTGTAGTTGGTTCCCATGATCGTCAACCAAACTCTGGCATACTCGATTTGATCATCCGTATAACCGGCTAAGGGATTTGTCTCTTCGATCATTTCAGAAGAGGTTGTTGTCGTGATAGTTGAACTAGTGCTAGTAGAAGTTTCAGCCGATTGACTGCTAGATTCACTCGTTGCTGCTTGAGACGACGAAGCTGTTTCCTGTGTTTCCTCTGTCGAATAGTCTGAAGAAGCACTTTTCTCATCATTTGTTTTTCCACCGCATCCAGTAAGAATAAATACAGCTACCATAATTAATACCATTGAAGATTTCATAACCATACGCCCTCCTTTTTCATTACAATAACATTGTAACGTATCTCAGGTAAACGCACGAGTAAATGAGGTATTCTCTGAAAATTACATGACGGCTACATTTTCTCCTAAGTAATCAAAAAATAAGGCAGTAACCATGAAAGAATTCATAGCTACCGCCTTATTTTAAGAATATGTTTCACCCACCTAACACCGAATAAACGGTGTGCCAGAAGTTGACCTTCAACACTAAACGAAAAAATGATAAAAGATAAACATACTTTTCAATTTTCTAGCTTACGGCTCAGGACAAGACACTACTCTTTCTCTATTCTACTTCAAATGTTGCTAATACTTGGATCAACTTAGCCGAACCACCAGGAGTGCCGCTGCGTAGTTCCACTGAAATCACATCTCCGGATTTAAAATCAGAAGATTTACTTACTTTGATACTATCAGTTAACTTCTCACGTACAGATGAATAGTATGCTTTGCCTTTGTAGACTTCAGCAATGTATTTGCCGTTTTTATAGATCATCATTCGATTTTTTCCTTCAAAACTTGCACGATCGAAATCAATATCTAGTCGGCTTCCTGATAATTTGATGTTCTTTACCGCATGATCTAATAAAGAAGTGTCAACTGCTAAATCTTCTTCTAACGTGATCGACTCTAATAAACGCTTGCCTGTTGAACTATGACCAGGTGAGTTTGGTGCAGTATATACTTCGATCACTTGTCCTTTGACTCCGGAAATACTACGACGGACTTGAGTTCCGCCATCCTTTTTACTTGTGAAGGAATAGTAAGCTTTGCCTTTGTATGTTTCAAAATGATAGCGGCCATCCACGTAAACCATCAATCTTTCTGAGCTATTGAAACGTTCTGAATCTAAGTTTAAATACGCATACGCTTCACGATCTTGTGTACCTACAGTCAATAAGTTCGTTTCTGTTTTTTCTGGTTCTACTTGGATATTGTCAAATTTTGCCCAACCGTTTCCTGTTGAAGAAAAACGAAGAATGTATGTATTTTCTGTTGCAGGTGTCGTAAACGTAAATTCTCTGCGTGTCCAGTTCTCGTTGTTGTGGGCTGTTTCTTCTAATGAAACGAATCCTTCATCATGATTCATCGTACCGAATTCAACTTTCGCTGGGAAATCAGCACTTCCTGCGACATCATAACCAAATGTATAGGTCGTGTTTGGCTTCAATGTCAAATATTGATGAATGTTTTCTCCATATGTTGCGACCACGTACTTATTTCCATTTAATTCTTCGATCTTCGGATTTTGTGTCCCTGGATTCGATACGATCCAGTTGTTCAATCCATCATTGAAATCACCGTTTTTAATTGCTAACTGCTCTTCTACCTGACTACTGATACTGGCCAAGTCACCTGTTGATTGACTTGTCGCAAATGTTACCGCTGGTCCTCCTAATGTAAGTAGTAACATGCTTGCTGCTGCAATTTTTTTCAAATTGTTTTTTTTCATCTCAAGCTCCTTATAGATTTTTTTGTAGCGAATAGTTCGTTATACAGTGAACTGTAAAACATAATCTATCTCGCCCTCTAAAAATACTAACTGAAAAATGAGACAATAAAAAAACATTTTTTTCTGAAAAAATATATTTTTGGATACATAACAAAAAAATAAAAACGCCTACTGTAAAATAACTTGAAGAAACAATGCGTACTGACCAAAAGAATGCGGATTTATCATGTAAATTGGTCCATATATTTTTTCAGATAAAATAAAAAGATACGACCGAATGTCGTATCTTTTTCACTTTGATTATAGAAATCACCCAATAAGGACGATTCATTTGTACATAACAAGCCACGCTGTTACTTACATCATTATTTGTTATAGTTCGCCCGTTGTTTAAAATGCTGGGATATTTGAACCTTTTGTATTGTTCTTGATATAGTCAGCGACTTCTGGTGTTGTCATTGCTTCTTTCAATACCTTGATTTTCTCGCTGTCTTTTTCTTCTTCTCGAGTAACTAATTGCAATGCATAATGTTTGCTTGCTTCTTCATCCTCTAGTAATAAAGCATCTGCTGTCGTCAAGTTTGCTGGTTCTAGATAAGCTGGATAACAGAAAACCATAGCGATATCACTCTCATCATAAGCTTTGACCAAATTCAAAAGATCGATACTTTCAAAATTTAGATTTTTAGGATTCTCTACAATGTCTGCTACTGTCCCATCAAAGCCGACACCATCTTTCAATGTAATAACGCCATTCTCATTCAAAATCGCTAACGCACGACCTTCATTTGTTGGATCGCTAGGGATACCCACTTTCGCATTTTCTGGCAAATCATTCACATCATCATATTCTTTGGAATAAAACCCGCCCGCAAAATAATAGATTGGTTGAACAGCTACTAGATCCGCATCTTTTTCTTGATTGAAGCGTTCCATAAATGGCTCATGTTGTGCAAAGTTTGCATCTGCTTCATTATGTTGCACCGCATCATTATAAGCAACGTTATCACTGACTTCCATGATATTGATCGTATATCCTGATTTTTCTACTTCTTTTTTGGCAATTTCTAAAATATCTTTTGATGATTCCAATTGCACGGCTACAGTGATTTCTTTCTTGCTTTCTTCTGTCTCATTGCTTCCCCCACAGGCTGCTAAGACAAGTACACTTGCTAAAGCTAACGTGAATAAATAAAACTTTTTCATGATTTTTCTCCTACTTTCGTTTATCTAATGATTGTGCAACAAAATTTCCTAACATTTGCAAAATGAAGACCAAAGCGATCATGATCACAATGGCAACATACATCACACCATATTCATACCGTTGGTAACCTACACGTACAGCAAAATCCCCAATTCCGCCGCCACCTACGACGCCCATGACAGTGGAAAAAGAAATCATACTGACTGTCGTCGTGGTATAAGCTAACACTAAGCCGCTTCGTGCTTCGACAAATAAAAAATGCCAGATATATTGAAACCGAGAGGCACCTAATGAATTTGACAGCGCATAGATTTCTTCAGGTACATCTAACAATACTTGTTCAACTAAACGAGCAAAAATCGCTACTGCGACAATGCTCAGAGGAATGGATGAAGGAACTGGACCAAACGCCCTTCCTAAAATCGCGCGTGTCACTGGGATCAAAGCAATCACTAACAGGAGGTAAGGAAACGAGCGAACGACAGTCACGATGAAATTGAGTAACCAGTATAACCAAGGATGGGCCCCTTTTGTCCTTCTGACCTTAGGATTCGTCAAGTACAAGCCCAAGCCTGCTGGCAATCCTCCCAACACACAAACGAACATGGAAATAGCCATCATGATGCCAGTTTCTTTCAAACTATTGATTAAAGACGGCCAATATTCAATAAGTGCTGTTGGTAGGTTCATCAGACAAACTCCTTTTTATTTTTTCAAAATAGGTTAGATCCTCTTCCTCATACTGTTGCGGGTCATTCGTCAATTCACCGATCAGATGGCCATTCTCCATGACCAAGATTCGTTTACATAAGCGTTTAACGGTTTCAAGTTCATGACTAACAAAAAAAATAGTCGGTTGGAACTCTTCGTGTGTTTTATGTAGTAAACGAACGACACTCTCTGTATTTTCTTCATCTAAAGAACTGGTGGCCTCATCACAAAGTAACAAATGCGGATCTCTACTCAACGCTCTTGCGATCGAAACCCGTTGTCTTTCGCCACCAGAGAGTTTGACCGGATAGCTATCTGCTTTATGACTCATCCCAACAAAATCTAATAAGTCATTGATTTTTTTAGGGTTTTTCTTCTTTTGCAGTCTTAAAGGAAGTGCGACATTCTGATAGACACGTAGGTTTTCAAGCAAATTATGATGTTGAAAAATCATGCCTATTTTTTGTTGCTGTTGCCGTAATTCTTTTTTTGATAACGACTGGACGTCTACACCATTTAGCTTGATCGTGCCTTCAGTAGGCGTTTCCATCAAATTCAATAAGCGTAATAAAGTCGATTTGCCAGAACCGCTTTTACCAACGATCCCGATCACTTCTCCTTGTTCTACTGTAAAACTGATTTGATGCAGCGACTTGGTCTTATCATATTGCTTCGACACATTTACTAGCTCAATCACATTTTTCCTCCAGTCTATAAAGCAATTCCCAAAATTAATACAAAGAAAAAAACTGTATCAATTCCACTGTTTACCAAAGATTGCTTTACTTTTATAAAAAAGCAAGGCAAATGCAAAATCTTCTGTTTTTATAATCCATTAAATGGAAGCAAAAAGCAACTTTTTTACTCACCAATAAATATAATCTGTTTTTATTTCTGTACCATTAAAAATTGAAAAATACGATGATGCTTGTCACAAACAGATCGCAAACCTTCTACTCATTTGTTTTCGTTTTTTGTATCGTTAACATATAAATATTTTTTTACAAAAAGAATTTTTCCCTATCCTATTTTTATTCAATTAGAAAAAAATAAGTAAATGTACATCAGCGAAAGATGCTATACTCTGGATAACGGATAGTTACATAAGTTATAAAATATTGATTTATTCGTTATCTTATATTGTAACAAAAAACAGGTTGTTGATAAACGAGCGAATGAAGACTATCCGAATACAACAAATATGGATGAAAAGAAGTAGCACTAAAAATTATTTGGGGAAGTAATTCTAGTGTATGGCATCCATATAATGTGCATGACGTGCCACATTTAGTAGCCACAAGAGAGGTCAGAGCGAAACTGTTCTGCCTCGAAAAAAAAATAAGCAGAGGCCCAACGATTTTATGGGCTTCTGCTTATTTTTTTCGATTAAACGATGGTCAAGTTTCTGTAATGATTCCATTCATCTTGAGTACAGCTAAAAATTCTTCTACATAACCATCTTTTTCAGCATCTGTAAATTCTTGATCTAGACGATATTTATTTCGCACAAAGGCTTTTATTTTCTCTTTTGTACACTCATCCTTTAGCAAATCAAACACGTCGATTGATACCTCATTGTCCAATATAAAACGTTCATCTTCAATCATGATATATAGATCATTACCCATTTTTTCATAAGTGATATTCTCGCTAAGTTTCATATCTCTCACTCTTTTCGTTATTCATTGGTACAGCTGCGAACCATTTGATGCTTTAAGGTTTCCTTGATCAAGGTACATTCCGCATCATCTACACCATGGATATCGTTCGTTGCATAATAATGATGCGCTCGACATCCGCCACCACATAAATATCGGAATGAGCAGTCGGTGCATTTTGATAATCGATCAATGCTTTGAGAGCGAATCAATTCAATGTTCTCTTCATCAAAAATAGCACTAAGTTGCTTTTCCCTGATATTTCCCAGTTTGTAATCAGCGGTTTCTAAAAGCTTACAGGCAAAGATATCGCCTACAGGATTGATTGCAAATTCTCCAACACCCAGACCGCATGACTCCTTGATTGAAAAAGGTTTTAAAAAAGGAGAGCGGGTCTCGTTCTTTTCTTTTAACTCGATTGCCACTCTTTCCTTCTCAGTCAAGGAAATCTCTGCCATTTTTGCACGTCCTAGCTCGCTGAAGCCTCCTAATTTATAATTGATATGATTCTTCTTTAAAAAGTGAATGGTTTCGTCAATCTTCTCAAAATTGTTATTTGTAATAATCGTATTGACTGAAATGTTAGGATATTTCAAGTCCAATAGATTTTGGATTCCTCTCATTGCGAGGCGATAACAGCCTTTTCCTCTATTTTTGTCATTTTCCACTTGATCGATCGAATCTAAACTGATGGTGATCGAATCACATCGTTCCGCTAAAAATGCTGCATCATTGGCATTTCGTAACAATGTGCCATTGGTGATCAAGCCGATAGATAGACCAATTTTTTTGGCATAGTCGATATATTTTAATGCATCTTTACTTAAACCGACCTCCCCTCCAGTGAAGACAATATTCTTCACGCCACAATCTTTCAATTGATTGAGTACATCGATCCATTCAATAAAACTTAAACTATCTTCATACTCCTTTTCAGAACTGGCTTCCGCATAGCAGTAAACACATTTCAAATTGCAACGATGTGTCATCACCAAATAAGCGGTTTCCGGTATCGTATAGGTAGCTTTTTCTACTTCTAATGGGTCATCTAAAAGGATTTGAAAAAGATTCATCTTTTTTTGAGTTGCTGTTCTTAAATTCATGTAATCTTGCTTTCTTATTTTGCTTAATTCTTCTTGATCCACTAATATCCACGTACTTCGCGAGACATTATGTACAATAAATTCTTCATTGAACTGATAGGCATAAAGATTATCATTGATTCGAATAAAATCACCTCATTTTTTAAGCCGAAAAACTCATTTCTACCACGTAAAATAAGTACTCACCCGCTTTTTCCTTTCTAAAAACGGCGAACACTGGAAATAAAAACCCTTTCAAAAAAGCTGAGAACTACAAAAATTGCACAAACAATTCTCGTAATCCTCAGCTTATTTCTCGAGACAAGACAGGTTGACCTTGTCTCATTCTCACTTACGATCCTTGACCTGCGATAATACCACAAGAACATGGTGCGGCATAAGTACCTGTAATTTTCTTCAACTCAGGTTTTTTAAACATTTGCACCCCTCCTTTATTTTATGTATTGATGACGAACGTCAGCAAAAGATCATGGAACAACAGACAATCCATTAAGTTTTATAACAGTTTCTCTGTACATTACATAACCTCAAACTATGAAAAAAAGAGAAAACGAAATATTCACTTTTTTTCCTAAATAAAGTATAATCTTCTTTATAATCATTTGTCAATCATGTACTCAAGGAGTGTAATAAAAAATGAAGTTTCTCACAAGAAAAGGTTATACTTACCTATTTATATCAATGTTATTAGTCTTAGTAACCGTACTAACCACTTTGATTGCGCCATTTATCTTAAATAGTATCAATAGTTATGAAATCAATGCTATTTTTCCTATTATTTTCCTAATAATCGGTGCCATGTCACTCTCTTATATTTTTCAAGTTGGTTTGATCATTTATCGAGAAAATTTTGCAAAAAAGTTCAATTTGAACTCATTTTTTGATTTATTAGCTAACGTATATACCTTGAAATTTGAGAAATACATCAAGTTAGAATCAGGAAATCTAGTCAGTCGAATGTTTCGAATTGTGGATACGACTTATCTGTTTATGACAACAAGTTTCTTTTTAGTACTGAAATCGGCCATCTCTATTCTCATTGTGTTAGGTATCTTTTTTTCACTCGATTCAGTTATCTTCCTAATCACTCTTCTTTTGATCCCAATTAATCTTTTTTCTTATCTCTTTATTAATAAAACACTGAATGTAAGAATCAAAACGATGCAAGATGAAAATGCTCATGCGCAAAAAGATTTGATTTTGCTCTTAGGTAATCCAGAACAATTTAAGATGTTACCTAGCTTTGATACCGTCAAACAACTAACTTCAAATACACTCAAAAATATGTATACAAGCTTGGCAGCAACAAATAAATTCGCTCAAATCACTAGTTACACGGTTTCATTTATCAATCAGCTTTCTCAAAATATTATTTTTATCACGATCAGCTACTTAGTCTATAATCAGCAACTTCAGTTGAACAATATGATGGTCGTCAGTATTTTGATGCCTATTTTCTTCACGGCACTTTCTGATTTATCAAAAATCAATGTCGATTATCGAACGGTCGTAGCGAATCAACAATTTGTTCAAGAAAACTTAGAATTACACCAAGAGAGGTCCTCTGGCACAGCCATCGATCAGATCACCAGCATCAGATTTGCCAATCCGCAAATCACGATGACATCAAATGCCAAAAGAATCCATTTATCGTTAACTGAAACGTTGCATTTAGGCGATATTTGTTATATCGAAGGTCCTTCAGGTTCTGGAAAATCGACCCTCATAAAAGCAATCTTAGGTTTTTATGAAAGCAAGGATCTCTTTATCAATGAGTTGCCGATTGAACAACTGGACTTGAGTTTCATCAGAGAACAGATGACTTATCTTTCTCAAACCACGCTGCTCTTTTCAAATACACTTGAATACAACATCACTCTCGGTCAGCCGATTTCAGATGAAAAAAAAGAAGAACTGAGAAATTCCTCCCTGCTTGCGCCGATTTTTAAAAATAAAGATTGGGATTCTTTGATCATTGACAATGGCGCAAATCTTTCTGGCGGAGAAAAACAGCGCGTGTTCATTGCCCGTATGATGCTCCAAGACAGCAGGATCTGGATTCTGGATGAAAGTACGAGTAGTATCGATAAAGACTCTGCGGATGCTATCTTCAAAACACTCATTGACGTACGTAAGAATAAAATCATTTTATTCACCTCCCATGATAAGGAGAATAAAAATTTTGCCAATAAATTCATTCAAATCTCCTCTCATGTTGAGACGATCGAATCATGCTGATCACAAATCTCCGCAAAAAAGAAATTCCCAAAAATCAAACGAAAGATTTTTGGGGATTTCTACTTGCCTCTTAAGGACGATCTTTGCTATTTCAAATTCAAAAGAAATTCGTTACCCTTTCTTTTCTAACAATACTGCTAACGTTGGCGAATCCTCTTCATAGTCAGTCCCTTTTACATCACCAAAAAAACCACAGACAGCAAAACCCGAAGCCGCCATTTCGGCTTGCAACGTTTCCTTTGTAAAATACGTCATCCACAAATAATAATTTTTGAATTCATTTGCAGTAAGAATCGTTGTTTGTTCTAAAGTGACTCGTTCATTGTATTTTGTATTATACTGCAATGCAACGTGAGGTTCTGCTGTCCAAAAACCTCCGTCTGGACAAGTATCCCATACTTGTTTTTCTTCAAACAGTTGATAGCTTGCCATAGAAAAGACATCCAATAAAACTTTTCCGGTTGGTTTTAGATGCTGATAAATCTTTTCCAATAATTTTTTTCTATCACTCGTTGATAATGCGCCAAAGTCACAATAGATCATCGTGATGATGTCGTATTGATTGTCTAAATCCATGTTCAAATAGTCCGCATAATGGTACGTGATCGGTAAGTGTTGGCTTTCCGCAGATTTTCTACCGTAAGCAATGGATCGTTTAGAAAAATCAAGCCCCGTCACTTGATAACCTAACTGACTAAATTTTTCTGCATAGATCCCTGGACCACAGCCGATATCCAGTAATGTCGGATAGTCTTCTGGTTTGAGCATTTGATTGATCCAACGAACAGATTCATCGATGAATTGGGCTTTTCGACTTGCCCCTTCAAATTCAGGATCAAGGTGTGCTTGAAGCATTTGCTTCGAGATATGTCGAGCATCCCAAAAAGCTCCTTTCGTTTGTTGATAAAGTGTTGGCTTGCTTAAAAGTGTTTCAATCATTAGTACCATCTCCTCATTCTTTTTTATAAATTCAAACAAAAGAAAAAAGCCGTAGATTTTACTCTACGGCTTCCCTGCATAAGGCGAAGATGTGCGAGTAAAATAAAATCAAATACATAGGTACGCTAAATAAAGCTGGATGTCAGCTCAATTTTTTACCTATTGAATTGATTTTATTTACTCGCTTCCAGTCATATCCATGTTACTGATTTTATAACATCTGATATGCCGGATTCATCACCTTTTTCTGTTGAATTTATAAATATATCCTATAGAATATACTCATAATTGTCAAATTTCTACAGGAATGTTCCAACATTGATCAGCGGAGTTTCTAATAACAATGATAGACAAAAATTTTTTTCTGTAAAAACTATTCCAGTAACCGTTTATTTATACTCCCTGATTTTCGGTGGAACATATTGATCCACAAACGGCTGGATCTCGGTCAGTGTGTTTGCAAACAAAATTTTATCGAAATCTTCTTTAGTCAAAAAGCCTTGATTGACCATAGCTTGATACTGTTGTTTCAGTGGATCGAAAAAACCTTGATGATTCATCAACACACATGGATTGACATGCTGTCCAATCCTTCCCCAAGAAATCACTTCCGTAATCTCTTCAACCGTTCCAGGTCCACCGGGTAAAGCGATATAGACATCTGATAATTCAATCATCTTTTGTTTCCGTTCGTGCATGGTCGAAACGATCATCAAAGAGGTGACATCTTTTTTAGCGAGTTCTCGTTTTGCTAGAAAGTCCGGCATGATCCCTGTTACTTTCCCACCAGATTCAAGCACTGAATCAGCAATGATCCCCATCAAGCCCGCATTGCCACCGCCATAAACTAACTGATACTCATTACTGCCGATCCACTCACCTAATTTTCTCGTCACTCGTTCATACTCTGGGGAATTCCCCTTACTTGCTCCGCAATATACTGCAACGTTCATCGCCGTGACCCCTCCCAAGTTTTTTCCAGCTTATGCTATTATATAATTGAAAGGTGGTTATCCTCAACATGAACATCAAAGATTATAATAAATGGGTAGTTGAATTTTATAAAAAAAGAAATTGGTACGACTACGATCCATTTATCCGTATCGGCTTTTTAACAGAAGAAGTTGGCGAAGTATCAAGAGCGGTTCGAAGCCTCGAAATCGGCAGAGATCGCCCGGATGAGTCTGTACAAACAACCGAATTTTACAAAGAAAATCTGATGGAGGAATTGGGCGATGTGCTGGATAATGTGCTGATTCTTGCTGATAAATATGGACTGACCTTTGAAGAAATCATTCATCACCATCAACAGAAATTAGAGAATCGATTTAGTGAATAGGTCTTATCTCCTTTCAAGAATTCTTACAAAATCCCTTCTCATCATGCTATACTCTAAAGAAAAAGAATCTTGAGGTGAACACATGGCTATCTTTGAAAATCTCAGCTTAAATAAATTGTCTTCTGTCGAACAAGAGATTTATCGATTTATCGTTAATAACCTCGAGAAAATACCTTATATGCGGGTACGAGACATCGCGACAGATGCGCATGTTTCTTCGACCTCGGTCTTTCGCTTTATCCAAAAAGTTGGCTTTGATTCATTTCCGGAGTTTCGTTTTTATATCAAAAATCATTTAGAAAAAGCCCACTATGAAACAGATGAAAAACAAGTCAAGCTAGAGGAACGAATCAGTCAGTTGAACATGACGATTTTTCATCCCGACATTGAATATCAAATCAAAAAAATGGCAAAAACATTGCAGCAAGCGGATTTTATTCTGTTTATGGGCATGGGTGCTTCAGGGGCATTAGCACAATATGTCGCACGAAAATTAGCAAATATCGGTTATTTTTGTATCAGTTTAGATGAACTGACTTATCCCATTCGTAGTTTTTTGCGTAAGGATCAAAAAAATGCGTTGGTCTTTTTGAGTGTTTCAGGTGAAACAAAAGAACTGATCGAAGTCATTTCAGGATTAGCTCATGCTGATAGCGTGCATAAATATTGTATTACTGCACATAAAGAAAGTTCATTGGCACAGTTATGTGATTATTCGATCGACTATTCCATCAAAGAAGAACGCAAAGATATCTTTCTTGATTTGACTAGCCAACTGCCTGCCATGGCAATTCTTGAAACACTGATCGGTTACCTAGAGGAATCAACCTGCCAATAGAAGCGACTTGGAACACTACGTTCCTCCCACGAAATAATTTTCATTGTTCCAAATTTTTATCCTAAATAAGAATGCGCTTACTTTTCTTTTGCACCTTTCGCTATAATGAATGCATCATATAACGAAAGGTGTTATTCTTATGCAAAAATTCAATGATTTATTAGATCGAAGTCTTGTTCCGATTGCAACACGGTTAAACAACCAGCGACACATTGCAGCCGTACGAGATGCATTTATGCTTATTTTTCCATTGACGATTTCTTCATCATTAGTGATCTTAGTCAATAATATTTTATTTTCAAAAGATAGCTTTATCGTGCAATTATTTCAACTTTCACGTATCTTTCCAAATTTAGAAAGCGCCCAACAAGTCCTTGCTTCTGTAGCCAACGGAACGATCAACATCATGAGCTTGTTTATTGCGTTTTTAGTCGCTCAGCTTTTGGCGAAACACTTTGAAGCGGATGCCACCTTAGTTGGATTAACGAGTGTCGCTTGCTTTATGATCTTCTACCCTACTTCTTTTTCGGTCAACGAGATGAACGTTATCTCCACGCAATATTTAGGGGCTCAAGGTTTGTTCGTGGCGATGATCGTCGCTTGCTTAGTCGGAGAATTCTTACCGAAATTATTCAAAGTCAAAAAATTACAAATCAAGATGCCAGAACTTGTTCCACCAGCTGTTTCTCGTTCTTTTTCTGGTATGATTCCGATCATCATCATCGTTGCTATGGCAGCTTTGATCAATTTCTTCGTCTTGATGATTGCACCAGAAGGGATTAACGAGTTGATTTATGCCGGTATTCAGACGCCTTTGCGCGATCTAGGTGGAAATGTGGTTGGCGTACTTCTTTTAGCTTTTATCCAAACGCTGCTATTTTCTATCGGTATCCATGGTCCAAACACGTTGAATGCTGTTCGTTCAGCGATCTTTACCGAACAAGACTTAGCCAATCTACAATTTATCAATGATGGCGGTTCACTGTGGGACGTCCCTTTCAAAGAAACTTGGGGCATCTTGAACGATATGTTTGCGAATATGGGTGGTACTGGTATGACCCTAGGCTTGATCATTGCGATTTTTATTGCGTCAAGAAGACCCGAACATCGAGAAATTGCCAAACTGTCTTTCGTACCAGGTATTTTCCAAATCAATGAACCAATGATCTTTGGTTTACCGATCGTCTTGAATCCAATCATGATCATTCCTTTTGTTCTAACACCAATGGTCAATATTCTTGTTGGTTATTTCGTTACAGTAGTATGGCCGATCATGCCCTCACCGGCGATTGGTTTACCGTGGACCACACCCGGAATCATCAATTTGTTTTTAGGAACGGGTGGTAACATCATGGGGATCGTTATCGGGATTCTATGTTTAGCCATCTCCATTTTGATCTATCTACCTTTTGTCATTGCTTCGAACCGCGCACAGCGTACAGAATAATCGTAGGGGGATTTATTATGCTTAGAGAATTACCAAAAGATTTTTTATGGGGTGGCGCGATCGCTGCTCACCAGGCAGAAGGCGCTTGGAATATTGATGGACGGGGCCCAAGTATCGCTGACGTTATGACTGCTGGCGGAAATGGGATTCCTCGAAAAATCACTAAAGGCATCCTTGAAGGAGAATATTATCCAAATCACGAAGCGATTGATTTTTATCATCGCTACAAAGAAGACATCCAATTATTTAAAGAACTAGGATTAAAATGTCTACGTACCTCGATTTCATGGAGTCGCATTTTTCCTACTGGTCAAGAAGAAACACCAAATGAACAAGGGTTAAAATTTTATGATGATCTTTTCGATGAGTGTTTAAAAAATGGAATTGAGCCAGTCGTTACGTTGTCTCATTTTGAGATTCCTTATGCCATTTATGAAGATTTCGGTGGCTTTACCAATAAAGCGGTTATTCCTTTATTTGTAAAATTTGCCAAGTGTGTCTTTGAACGTTACAAAGACAAAGTCACTTATTGGATGACCTTCAATGAAATCAATAACCAGGCAGATGGGCAAGAACCAGTACATGTTTGGACCAATTCTGCGATGATCATCGAAGAGGGTCAAGATAAAGAAGCGTTAGTCTTCCAAGCAGGAGTCAACGAACTGATTGCCAGTGCTTGGGCTGTCAGCGAAGGGAAAAAGATCAATCCTGATTTTCAGATCGGCTGTATGATGGCTTATGTCCCAATCTATCCTTATTCTTGTGCGCCAGAAGATATGATTGCTTCAGTCAAAGCGAACGAACGTCGCTTCTTCTACAGTGATGTTCATGTCCGTGGCGAAATCCCTACCTACACGACGAAATACTGGGAACAAAAAGGGATCACGATCGATATCAGTGAAAACGAACGACAACTCTTACGTGAAGGAACAGTTGACTATATCGGTTTTAGCTACTATATGTCGGGAACGATCACAACACTTCCTGACGTAGAGGGCAATCAAACAGAAGATATTCCTTCCGCTAAACTTGTTAAAAATCCTTATATCACTGCTTCTGATTGGGGATGGCCCATTGATCCTGTCGGGTTGCGCTATGTATTGAATACCGTATATCAACGCTACGATCTTCCGCTATTTATCGTTGAGAATGGTTTCGGCGCATACGACCAGTTGACCGATTCAAATGAGATCCATGATGACTACCGAATCAATTATTTAAAAGAACATATCGAACAAATGAAAAAAGCAGTGATCGAAGATGGTGTTCCTTTATTAGGCTATACGCCTTGGGGAATCATCGATATCGTCAGCTTTGGCAGCGGTGAAATGGAAAAACGCTACGGCATGATCTATGTCGATAAAGATAATACCGGCAAAGGAACTTTGCAACGTCTGAAAAAAGATTCTTTTGCTTGGTACCAAAAAGTGATTGAAACGAATGGCGAACAGCTTTAACAATCAAAAAAGAAAAGCGATCCGACCTCAGTGTCGTGACCGCCTTTCTTTTTTTATGCTTCGTATTTTTCTTTGACAACTGCTAAATAATGTTGTAAACCGATATTCATCACCCAAGCGACACCTAGACCGATGAAACTGCCTATGACGATACCGATAAAACGATACTCGATCAATGAGATCAAATAGGTGTTCCTGACCAGTGTCGAAAGCATCAAGGCCATGGGATTCAAGAAGATATTCGCTACTGCGTAGTTTCTAGCGACTAGAAATTGTGAAATGCCATAAAGAAGAGTAATCAAACCTATTGTTTCAAGCTGCGTAAATGGGATCAATGATAGCACCGCAGATAAACATAATCCTAGCATCGAGCCGATCAAATATTGAACTTGTCGATGTTTCATGGCATCTAGATTCTCCGCTAATAAAATCGAGGCACAAGACAGTGTCAGCCAATAAGGGTTTTTCATATTCAAGCCATGACTTACGTAGACTGAAAGAAACAATGCCGCGCTATAAAAAATCGAATCAATGATCACTAAAGGTTCTTGATGAAACCGTTCCTTCAGTGATACCTTGATCACTTCCTGTTCTGGACGTGAATCCAATTTCTTCGTAAGAAATGCGGCAATCAAGGAGAATACAACACCCATGAAGAAAAAAGTAGCTGCTGTCGGCAAATGGGAAAGCGGAATCGACATGCTCGTACCCATCGCCGCTAACATCGCAAAGAATAAGCCTCCGGGTTTAGAAATATGAAACAAACGTAAAATAAAACGGCTGAAAAACGCCACGGCGCCAACAGCAAAGGGTTCAAGCCAGATGACATAAGTAGACAACAACCCTAATGTAAATGCCAGTAATAAGCCACAGCCAATCAAAAACATGCGCTTTAATAATTGCTTCATTGGAATGTTCTGGTAGTAAAAGAATGTAAAGATCCCTAGAGAGGAGAAACTTGATATCAAAAAATTGTGATTGATGTAGCCAATCCATAAAACGAGAAAGATCAACACCATCAAGTTCATGATACGATATGGATTATCTTGGATTTTGTTAAATGTAAAATAGGATTTAACCATAAAAAACCTCCTTATTTTGAAATGTGTATAAAAATCGTTTTCGCCTTAAGGATGTCTTGTCTATTTAGATGAAGATCAAAGAAATCGATCAACTATTGGATGTGAAAGGAGTTTTTTCAAAGAAAAATCAAAACGAGTTTACTTTGTCTAGTATAACACCAATTTTCATAGGTTAAACAAGCAGAATTTATTATAAATTATTAAATAACGATCATATTATTATAGTTAATTAATAATAACCACCATTATTTGTAATAAACAAGCGAGTTTTCACTATCTAAAATTAAAAGCTTTTCATCTACGCAAAGAATTTAGGAAATCTACTTTATTTTTTTGTATTTTAAATTTATACTATGAAAGAAATCATTTTTAATAACAAAAAATGATACAAATTTATTGTTACATAAAGTTTTATTGATTTTAAATCAAACACATAAGTTGGAGAATCTAGAAAGGATAGAAGTAAGGAAATGAAGAAAATTATTTTGATCATTAGTAGTTTATTTGGATGTGTCGGCTTATTTTCTTTTGTTCATTTTTTGAATTCTCCTGTTCGAGATGTTACCTCCAAAGCTGAAATGACCCAAAATGACGAAATTAAAATGGAATATGTTCCAACAAAAAAGCAGTTATTGAAAAGCATTGGTGATTCAGTCGATTTTTTAGGCATCTACGAAGTTACAGAAATCAATTTTAATGATACACCACATATCATACTAACAAAAGAAGAGGAAGACGAACTATCTTTTGAAATCAGAGTGACTGATCCAAAAGAACAATCGTTCTCGATTCCAGCAATAAAATTCTCTCCACAAAACATTCATGTCTCTGATACATTTGGCATTGCTAAGAAAAATGATCATTACTTTGCCTATAAAAATAATGTACCCCCAGAAGGAGACCCTTACAACACACGTTGATATTGATTTTTCTCATACCCTCCCAGGGTACATTGATGTTGATCTATAGACACCAGTTGAACAAACTGAAACGAGCGTTCATTCTCTTGTTTCAGTTTGTTTTTTTGCATTGTTTCCAATAAATTATTAACCAGTTTATGTGTTTATTTTCTCTTGCGTTATTTAAAATAACAGAACCTAACAAAAGTTATTGTTATTCCTGAAACTTGAGTGTCCCACCAAGTTATCCACAGTGGATAACTTGCCGTTTCTCTCTGCTTGTCCACAGAAAACTGTAGATGTTCTTTGAATGACTAATCAGCCTTTGAGCGTGACGATTAACGTAAGTAAAATAGACAATAGGAGAACTAGCAGACTCCCTCTCGATTGCTCTACATAAATAAGTATGGTAATGACACTTGTCACGATGGCTGGATAAAATTTTTCCCTTTTTCTCATACGACATCCCTCTTTAACCACTAGTATGCCTTAAAATTTCGATTGTTTTTTTGTATTTTACTTATTTTTCTATTAAATTTCCTCCCAAATGACTGTTAAGCCAGTTCGACGTTTATACAACAAAAAACATGTAATAGTGAGGAATTTCGCCTTTCACTCTTACATGTCTTTTGTTGTACGTTTTAGCTAGGTAGTTAACGATAGTAGGCTTCAATTTTACGACTTGGGATCAACCAAGCGATCAAGATCACGACATTGACCAATAGTACAGCAATTGGCGCAACCAAAACTCCCAGTATCAGTCCTACAACGTTCAAGCCTATCGATAAATATGATTTACGGTAATTACCGAACAGCTCTTTGATGGATGCTTTTTCGTCTTCTTCTGAGGCCACTAATGTCCGTGCTAACACGTAATAGGTGAGATTAGCACCTAATATCACCACGCCATAGGTGATTTCAGGGACAAGGCTGTTACTGTATTCGCTGATCCATGATGTAACAAAAGGAAACAGCGAAAGGAAAAAAATAAAAAAGCTATTCACCCAAAGCACTCGGCCATTGACCTTATGAACGGCTTGAAACAAGTGATGATGGTTATTCCAGTAAATACCTAAAGTGAAAAAACTAATGATATA
Source organism: Enterococcus sp. DIV1298c (assembly GCF_017316315.1). Classification (NCBI taxonomy): domain Bacteria; kingdom Bacillati; phylum Bacillota; class Bacilli; order Lactobacillales; family Enterococcaceae; genus Enterococcus; species Enterococcus sp. DIV1298c. The sequence goes on from NZ_JAFLWG010000023.1 coordinate 33,896, forward strand.
GATAAGAAAGCGTGGAGCAAGTGTCATCAATGCTTGGAAGGTATCTGAATGTGGTTCATGTAGCTCCAGTACTAAAATCGTCATGATGATGGCGATTACTGCATCTGTAAAGGCTTCTAGTCGATTTTTCGGCATGACTTTCCTCTCCTTTCGCTTCATTTTATTCGTAAAAAGGATAAAAAAGCAACCTTTTCACACCAAAGTAGCAAGTAGAAATCGGCCTCTAGGTGGAGGTCATCATAAAAAATCCTTGCTATACTTATTTTATCGAAAAGAACAAGTGAAGCTTCTAGTGAGAAGTTTACCAAATAGAGAAAAGAGGCGATCAACATGCAAAAAAGAAATACGTTCCAAACGATCATCCTATTGGTTATCGGTTTAGTCGTAGCTAGCTTTGTCCTCAGCCTATTCGTTAGCGTAATCAGCAGCTTGCTATGGTTAGGTATCAAATTATTGATTCCAGCAGCCATTGCGATTTGGTTAGTCCGTTGGATCACTCGCGCAACGCAACAAAGAAAATACTACTAATTCCCTTTCAACAAAAACAAAAAGAGACAGAAATTTTCTGCCTCTTTTTTTGTTTTACTAAATGATATATCATTTTATCCAAGTGCTACATCTAAAATCATCATGATAATAAAGCCAGACATGACACCGAAAACGGCATAGTGTCGTTTACTGGAAAGTGTTTGTTGCGCTTCTGGAATCAATTCCTCCACTACGACATAAATCATTGCACCCGCTGCAAAAGCTAAAGCATACGGCAACAAGACCGAAACTTTCGTCACCAAGATTGCTCCGATGACTCCTGCAATCGGTTCAACGACACCTGATGCTTGTCCATAGACGAAAGCTTTTGTCCGACTCAATCCTTCTTGGCGAAGAGGAATCGAAACAGCTGCTCCTTCTGGGAAGTTTTGAATACCGATCCCTAGCGCAACAGAGATCGCTGCCAGCACCGCAGTCGTTGGATTATCCGAAGTGGCTGCCGCACCAAATGCCACCCCTACGGCTAAGCCCTCTGGAATATTATGCAAAGTAATCGAAAAAACAAGTAAAATCGTTCGTTTTAAATGTGTCGGTAATCCTTCTTTTTCATGTGCTGGACCAAAATGCATATGTGGCAATGTTTTGTCCGCAAGATATAAGAATAGGCCACCTAACCCAAAACCAATACTAACGACAAGCCAAGCAATGTCGCCGTTTTCTTCTGCTTTTGTGATTGCCGGATCTAACAAAGACCAAAAACTGGCAGCGATCATCACACCAGAAGCAAATCCTAACATCAGATTAAGTACATCTTTTTTGATTTCTTTAAAGAAAAAAACTAAGCCAGCCCCAAGCGCAGTCATAAAATAAGTAAACGCTGTACCCGTCAACGCTTGCTGCCAAGGTTCTAGCTTCAGCAGCCAATCAACCATACAAATCTCCTTTCAACCTTTTATTCTTACTCTAGCATATTGGCAAAAATGTGACTACTATTTATCTGATGATCCCTTTCGCCAAGCATCTCCAAACCACTTGTAGTAAAGATCGTCAACGACTTGAACATTTGTGATCGTCATGTTCGGATCTACCACTGTCCCTTGCTTCTTGCCTGAGGAAAGTAAATCGGCGACATGACGGATCTCAAAGACGAATTCACTATTCATCGGAAAATCTTTTTTCACTACTTCTCCATCGTTCATTTGGATCGTATAATGGTCCGTTTTCCAATAATTAGGAATAATGATCGTACCTTTTTCGCCAATGATTGAATACGTACTGGTAAAAGACATTTTTGTTGTCAGAAATAAACTGATCAAAAGATCTTTCTGTTTCAAGTTGATCATACATTGCTCGTCTGTTTGACCTGAGCCGTGTTCAACACATATACCGTTATAGCCATCAAAGCCTGTTCCAAAGAAATATTGACTGACACTTAACGGGTAGGAAGCATTAGAGATCAATACGCCTCCCCCTTTTTCCATATCCCAGAACCAAGGAATCTTTTCAGACCCCGGGCGAGCATCACGAATATCTACTAATTGCACTTGACCGATTTTTCCTGAATCAATCGTTTTTTTCACGTCTTCGATTGCTGGGAGAAACACTGCTTTTTGTGCTTCCATAAGAAAAACATCGTGTTGTTGCGCCAGTGCATAGAGTTCTTGTGCCTCTTCTGAATGCAATGTGAAAGGTTTCTCTAAAAGCACATGCTTCTTCGCTTGAATGGCGGCTTTCGCTGCGGAAAAATGAAGATGATTGATTAGTGGAATATAAATCAATTCTACCTCGTTGTCAGCAAGCAATGCTTCATAACTGCCATAAGCCTTTGGAATCCCTAATTCTGTTGCTAACTGTTGTGCCTTTTCTAAGCGACGTGTAGCAATCGCTGCAGCTTGCGCCACACCACTTTCTTTGATCCCCTCAACAAAACGTGGCACGATCGACGCGCCACTCATGATACCGATTTTTAGCATACGCTTCCTCCTCACTTTTTGACCTCACTATACCATAGTTTCATAATTTACTTACAAGTCCCACAGCTGAAAAGTCGATTTAGTTGGGCTTTTGAAAAGGAAGATTTATACTTTAAACAATAAATATAATTCGTTTTTTTAAGGAGTGTGTCAAAATGTCAACAATAAATGCCGGTATTGCAATGGTAAAAGTGCTTGAAAGCTGGGGAATCGATCATATTTATGGGATTCCAGGTGGTTCGTTCAATTCCATTATGGATGCGTTGTACAAAGAAAAAGAAAAAATCGATTATATTCAAGTACGTCATGAAGAAGTCGGCGCGTTAGCTGCGGCGGCTGATGCCAAATTAACAGGGAAAGTAGGCGCTGTCTTTGGTTCTGCTGGGCCTGGCGCAACACATTTGATCAATGGACTTTACGATGCTCAAATGGACCATGTCCCAGTCGTCGCTCTTTTAGGACAAGTGGCTTCGACTTCAATGAATTATACTGCTTTTCAAGAGTTAAATGAAAATCCGATTTTCGCTGATGTGAGTGTCTACAACCGCACAGTCATGACACCTGAAAGTTTACCCCATGTGGTTGATGAAGCCATCAAGGCAGCATATGCGCATCAAGGCGTCGCAGTCGTGACGATCCCTGTTGATTTTGGTTTTGAAGAAATTGAGTGGCAAGAGGTGTCCAACGCTCATACGTACAAAACAGGAGTGATCTTACCTGACACAGAAGACGTAAACGCAGCTTTACCTTATCTCAAACAAGCTCAAAAACCCGTCTTATTCATCGGGCAAGGTGTCCGTCATGGGTATGAGCAGATCAAGCGATTTTCCGAATATTTCAAGATACCGATAGTTGCTTCTGTTTTAGCTAAAGGAATTGTGCCAGATGAAGACAAAAACTTTCTTGGTTTTGCGGGTCGGGTAGCGACAAAACCTGCAAATGAAGCGTTGGCAGAAGCCGATTTGATTTTATTCGTAGGAAGTGACTTTCCTTTTGGGCGGACGTTCTTCAATCCTGAGGCAGCTTTTATCCAAGTCGATATTGATGCAGCCAAGTTTGGCCGCCGTCATCACGCAGATTTAGCCATTTTAGGCGATGGAAAAATCACATTAGAGAAATTAGTTGAACTGGGAAAAGAACGAGCAGAAGATGCTTGGTATTTAGCCAACCAAGAAAATGTCCAAAATTGGCGGCGTTGGTTACAATCGTTTGAAGAACCGACTGAGCAATCGATTCGCCCAGAAGCAGTCTACAAAGAAATCAACCGGATTGCCGAACACGATGCTGTTTTTGTGACAGATGTTGGAAATACGACCATTCATTCGATTCGCTTATTGAATATGAATGGCGAGCAGCTACACACTACTTCTGGTTGGTTTGCGACGATGGGAAATGGGGTGCCAGGCGGAATTGCTGCTCAATTAAGTTTTCCCGATCGACAAGTCTTTACTTTGAGCGGTGACGGTGGCTTTGCTATGGTGATGCAAGATATCTTGACCCAAGTCAGCTATCAGTTACCAGTCATCAATGTCGTTTTCTCAAATGATTCATTTGGCTTTATCGAAGCTGAACAAGAAGACACTGAACAACAAAAATTTGGCGTCTTACTTGAACAAGCTGATTTTGGAAAAGCTTCTGAAGCCTTAGGTGCGGATGGATTCACGATTACACACTACGAGCAATTACGCCCTGCTTTCGACGCTGCGGCGGCATCCGATCGCCCAGTCGTAATCGATGTGAAAATCCCCAATAAACGTCCCTTACCTGTCGAAGACTTACACTTAGATCCAAGAAAATATAGCGAAGAAGAAATCGAGGCCTTCAAAGAAAAATATAAGGTCCATGATATGCCTGTGCTTCATGAAATATATACGCAACATCTTTCTAAACAGTTGTAAAAGTTCTTCCAAGTGAATCAAGAAAATCCCAAAGTTAGCAGAACAAAAAATTTAAAAACCTCATAAAGCCAAA